>JAYVRS010000039.1:0-2670 GCA_043776185.1 Bryobacteraceae bacterium
TCAGCACTGGGGGCCGCGCGGCATGCGAACCGGCCAGTGCCGGTCGACTCCCGAATGGCTGGTCGATGGGCGCTTGCGACTGCACGAAGGCGACCGCACGGCTGGGCGAGGAATCAGCGAAGAACTGGCCCAAGAATAAGGTTGACGGCGGCCATCGATCCGCGATTCAATGAGGTCATGCACCGCCGCAACCTATTCACCGCGGCGGCCACGTTCGCCGCCTTTCAGAACACCGCCGTTACCCAGGCTTACGCTGCCGCCCAAGGCACTTGGGGCCAACCCGCCGACACCGTGGCCCGAGATGAGGACTTCTGGCTCAACATTCGCCACGCCTTTACCGTCGACCGCAACATGATCAACCTCAACAACGGCGGCGTTAGTCCGTCGCCCAAGGTGGTGATGGAGACTGAGAAACGCTATCTCGAGATCTCCAACATGGGTCCCGCTTATTATATGTGGCGCATTCTGGGGCCGGAATTGGAAGTAGTGCGCCGTCGGCTAGCTCAAACCTTTGGCTGCGACACCGAAGAGGTGGCCATCACCCGCAATGCCAGCGAAGCGCTCGAGACGGTGCAATTGGGGATGAATCTGAAGGCCGGCGACGAAGTCCTCACCACGAATCAGGACTATGGGCGCATGCTGACGACGTGGGGCCAGCGGGCCCGTCGGGAAGGCATCGTGCTGAAGCAAATTCCTTTTGCGGTGCCGGTGGCGAAGCTCGACGATCTCTACGATCGTATCGAGCGGGCCATTACGCCTAAGACGAAGGTGATTCATATTTGCCACATCACGAATCTTACCGGACAGATCTTTCCCGTGAAGCGTATTTGCCAAATGGCTCGGGCTCGCGGGATCGAGACGGTGGTGGACGGAGCACACGCCTTCGGACAGTTTCCCTTTACGCGGGACGAACTGGATTGCGATTACTACGGCACCAGTTTGCATAAGTGGATTTTGGCGCCCATCGGTACCGGTATGTTGTATGTGCGGAAAAACAAGATTGAGAAGATCTGGCCGCTGATGGCGGCTCCGGAAACGATGGCCTCAAACATTCGGAAATTCGAAGAGATTGGCACCCATCCGGCCTCGCAGCGAAACTCGATTACCGAAGCTGTTACCTTTCATGAGTCAATTGGTGCGGAGCGCAAAGCGGCGCGGTTCCGTTACTTACGAAAGCGTTGGTCGAACCGGCTGCGGGACTTGCCGGGGGTGAAGTTACTTACGAGCGATGACCCGGAACAGAGTTGCGGCATCGGGCTGATCTCGGTGGATGGGTTCAACGCTACCGAGTTATCCGGGCACTTACTCGAGAAACACCGCATCTTCACCACCGCGATCAATCACAGGGATGAGTACTCGGGTCTGCGCATTACGCCGAACGTGTATACGACGCTCGAAGAGATCGATACGTTTGCCAACGTGATGGAGAAGATCGTCAAGGCCAAGAAGCTGGTCTAGAACTGGAAGTAGACGAAGGGAATGGCTTGATCGAAGACGCCGAATAGGTCGAGCACCAGCCCGACCAGGGCGAAGGCCGACACATAGCACCACGTCGGCCCTTGGGCGAGTCGCTCGGTGACCGCCCACCGCTCCTCAACCAGGGCCACCGCCAGGCTCAGCCCGGCGAGGCCCCATTGCCAGGCGTTCAGTAAGCTAGCGCCTTGGCCGCCACTGAAGATCTGGGTGAGGACAAAGCGGCTGGATTCAAACGTGGTGGCGCGAAAGAAGACCCATCCGAGTTGCACGAGGACGAAGGTAAGTACCACGCGCGGCACCATCAACCACCAGCGCGGTTTGCTTAACCCCGTCGCGCGTTCAAGCGCCAGGAGAAGCCCATGGTAGCCGCCCCAGATGACGAAATTCCAGCTCGCGCCGTGCCACAACCCGCCGAGGAGCATGGTGATGAGTAAGTTACGGTAAGTGTGCCACCCGCCGCCGCGGCTGCCGCCAAGGGGAATGTAGAGATAGTCTCGCAGCCAAGTGGAGAGCGATATGTGCCAGCGCCGCCAGAACTCGGTAATTGACGCGGCCAGATAGGGCCGGCGGAAATTTTCGGGGAAATGAAATCCGAGTAACTTGGCCATACCGATCGCCATGTCCGTGTAGCCGGAAAAGTCGAAGAAGATTTGCAAACCAAAGGCTAGCGTCGCGGTGATTGCCGTCCATTGGCCCGCGACCGGATTGGCAAAATAGCCGTCAGCGACTAGCGCGAAGCGATCGGCGAAAGCCATCTTTTTGGTTAAGCCAAGCAGCATTAGCCAAGCGCCCAGGCGCAGGTCTTCGCCGGTGGGCGGTTGCCAAGCGAGTAAGTCGCGAAAGAAGTCGCGGGCGCGAACAATCGGCCCGGCGACTAACTGCGGGAAGAAGGCAATGAAGAGGGCGTAGTCCGGCAGACTGCGGATCGCTTTTTGCTCTTTTCGGTAGACGTCCACGACATACGAAATGCTTTGGAACGTGTGAAAGCTGATGCCGAGCGGCAGGATGATGTCAAAGGGCTGAAATGGCCGGCCCGCGAAGGCTGAGAAGATGCCTCCGAGAAAATTGGTGTATTTGAAGAAACCCAGAAAGCCCAGATTCGCGGCTAGGCTCAGCACCAAGGCGACCTTGGGCCGGGAACTCCGCTCGATCCATAGCGCACAACCATAGTCAACAAGCGTCAAAGTGGCCAGC
>JAYVRS010000040.1:0-2669 GCA_043776185.1 Bryobacteraceae bacterium
GCCAGCGACGATTGGCATTGCTCGGCAATTTGCTGATCGAATTCGCATTCGCCATTGGTGACGGCCTCGAGTAACTGTTCGCCGGCGGAGGCCAGCTCAGCTAACTCGACACAGCCGACGACGCGACTGGCACCGCGGATGGAGTGAAACAAGCGGTGTGATTGCTCGAGCGAGGCCGGGTCGGCCGGCCAACGCGACAGGTTGGCCAGCGCGCTTTCAATTTGAGGAAAGTAACCGGCCACCTCCACGGTGAAACCGTCCACAACCTCGCGGTCATAGGTGGTGGGCATGGCAGGTTCCTAGACGGCAACCAGATCACGATCAGCGGACGGCCGCCGGGCATCGCCGGGCAGTTTGAAATGCTGCAGCGAGGAACGCAACTGCTCGGCCTGTTCGGCGAGTGACTGAATGCTCTCGGATGCGGACCGGGCACCGTTGGCGGTCTCAATGGCCACTCCCGAAATGACGGCCACATTGCGCGACACGGCCTCGGAGCCCAAAGCCTGTTCCTTCGAAGCGGCCGAGATGGACTCGATCAGCACGGCCAGGCGTTGCGATACCGCCTCGATTTCCGTCAGGCGCAAACCAGCTGCGCTGGCCAAGCTAGATCCACCGACCACCTCGCGGGTCGTCTCTTCCATGGCCGAGATGGCCTCCTTGGTGTCGGTCTGAATAGACTTGATCAAGGTGGAAATCTTCTTCGCCGATCCCGTGGCGCGCTCCGCCAAACGCTCTACTTCTTCAGCGACGACCGCGAAGCCTTTGCCGGCTTCACCCGCCATCGCGGCTTGAATGGACGCATTGAGGGCCAGAATGCTGGTGCGGTCGGCGACGTCCTCAATCAATTGCACGATTTCGCCAATTTCCTGGGAGCTTTCGCCGAGCCGCTTGATGCGTTTGGAGGTTTCCTGGACGTGCGTACGAATCGCGTCCATGCCTTCCACCGTCTTCTGTACGGACTCACTACCGCCCCGTGCGGCGGCCAAAGCCTGGGTGGCGACGGTGCTGGCGGAACTCGCCGTCTGTGCTACCTGTTGAATGGAATCGGTCATGGTGCCAATGGCGGCGGACACGTCAGTAACCCGCTGGCTCTGTTGCACGGAACCCTCGGCCAAGCGTTCCGCCGTCGCTTTGATGGTGCGCGTGGAGGTGGCCACGCGGGAGGTGGTAGCCTGCACGGAGCCGATGATGCCACGTAACTCAATGATCATGTAATTGAACGAGTCGGCGATCGCGCCGGTCATCTCCGCAGTTACTTCAGCCTCTTTGGTGAGGTCGCCGTGGGCGACTCCGGCGACATCGTCAAGTAACTTCAAGATACTCGACTGCATGTTATCGCGCTCTTCCTGCGACTGGAGTAAGTTAACCGTATTATCGAGCATCGCGTTCAAGGCGGTGGCGGTGGCCCCGAGTTCGTCGTCGGTGAGCACTTCGGCGCGGGCGGCAAAGTCGCCGATGCCCATGCTGGCGAGCAATCCGTCGATGGAGCCCACTTGGCGAGCGATGCCGCGCGAGATGCGATAAACCGCTAGGCCAGCCAAGCCGAGTAAGCCCAGCGTGAGGCCGACTTGAATCATGCGGTCCAGGTCGAGCCGGTCGAGGCGAGTGGTGAGCAGACTGCCTAATTCGGCCGCCGTTTGCTCCTGCAAGCGGCTATAGGCATCGACGGCGGCCGAACCCTTGGTGAAATATTCCTGGGCATTGACTAAGTCGTCACCGGCGGATTGGCTGAAGGTGCGGGTGGCAGCCGCGGCGGCCGCCAGTGACTTCTCCAAACGCGGTTTTAACATGGGGTCGTTATCCATGGCTTTGGATAAGCTGGCGGCCACTAACTCCGCAGCCGCATTACTCTGCCGCGTCAAATAGCTCAGCTGGGAGATCTCGGCGGGGGTGCGCTTGCCGCGCGCCGCTAAGCCCGCGCCATAGCCGCGCAGCTGTCCCGCCGCTTCGCCTGCTGCGGCCAGTTGCACGGCCAAGGCATCGCCCAGGTAGTGAACATCGAGGTCGCTGTCGGTGGTGAGGCTCGATTGATCGGCGGCCTGACGAGCGAGCGCGTTGGTTTCGGCGATCAACCGGGCTTGCCGTTCAAAGCCTTCGGCGGCCGGCCACGTCAGAATCTGCATCCGGAGATCCTGCCAGTTATTCTTAAGGCGCCCCAAACCTTCGGTAGTTTTCAAAATGGCGCCATTTTTTTGATCGAGACCTTCGAGCGCGGTGAGGTCGGTGTCGATACGCGATTGAAGGGCCGTTACTTGGGCGCGAAAGCTTTCGGCTCCCTGGAGCGCGGTGTTCGCCGCCCCTTGGTGCAACGATAAGTGATCCGCCAGTTCGCGCAACTCACGAATATACTCGAGCCCTTTCTGTTCGTTGCGCGTCGCGATGACGCGGCCGCCTAAGTTCGACACGAACAGCGACAACAGAACTCCAATGGGCAGCGCCATCAGAAAAAAGATCACTACTAACTTGTGCGAAATACCGAGATTCTTTAATTTTGCGAACATCTTGTCCTCTTCCTCACGTTTACTTTCAGGCCGCCGCGAGGGACGGCAAATGTGTTTCGTTCAAAACTCGATCAAGGTTCAGGCGGCTGACCCATTCACCTTCGCGCTCCGTTACTGCTTCTACGAAGCCTTCCGCGCCCTTACCCGGGCCAGTGGTACCCGGGACAG
>JAYVRS010000041.1:0-2669 GCA_043776185.1 Bryobacteraceae bacterium
TTTCTTCGAGCGCCAGGTACGCCCGCTGTTGGTGTCAAAGTGCCAATCCTGCCACGGTGCTCAGAAGCAATTTGCCGCCCTGCGTCTAGATAGCCGCGATGCGATTTTGAAGGGCGGCTTGAACGGGGCCGCCGCGGTGGCGGGCCAGCCTGAGGCGAGTCTGCTGATCAAAGCGGTAAAGCATTTAGGCCCGAAGATGCCGATGGGCGGTAAGTTAGCGGATGCCGAGATCGCGGCGCTGGAAACATGGGTTCGTTCGGGTATCGCTTGGCCCGCAGGTGGCAAGCCAGCGGCTTCGGGATTTTACGAAAAGCTGCTGCGCGAGCATTGGGCCTATCAGCCCGTCCAGCCGCAGCTGCCCCCGAAAGGCGCGGCGCTAAATCCGGTGGATCGGTTTCTTGACCACAAACGGACGGCTGCCGGGCTGGCAAAGGCGAAGCCGGCGGAGAAGCGCGTCCTGGCCCGACGTGCAGCGTATGTAGTCACGGGGCTGCCCCCTACCGCTGCGCAGCTCGACCATTTTCTGAACGACCAGGCTCCCGAAGCCTACGAGACTTACATTGACCAACTGCTGGCGACCCCGCGCTACGGCGAGCGCTGGGCGCGCCACTGGATGGATGTGGTTCGTTACGCCGAGACCTATGGCTACGAATGGAACTATGAGATACAGGGTGCGTGGCGCTATCGTGACTATCTCATCCGAGCTTTCAATTTAGATCTGCCCTACAACCAATTTGTTCGGGAGCACGTAGCCGGTGACTTACTTCCTATGCCTCGAGTGATCGACGGGCGGAACGAATCGGTATTGGCCACGGCTTTTTATCGCCTGGGCGAGATGGGCCATGATAACTGCGATCAGTTTCGAGAGCTTCGCACCGACGTCGTGGATAATCAGATCGATACGTTAACCAAAGCCTTTCAAGGGGTCACTGTCTCCTGCGCGCGCTGCCATGACCATAAGATCGATCCCATTCCTACGGAGGACTATTACGCTCTCTATGGCATTTTGAATAGCTCGCGGCCGGTGGCTCGCACGCTCGAAACGGCGGCGCCAACCGCAAAAGGCATTCTCGCACTGAAGCGCGCCGTGCGGGCGGAATTAGGCGTGGCCTGGCAAGCGGATGTAGGCGGGGTGGCGGCGGAGCTGAAGGCTGCGCTGGCGGCCAAGCGTGACGCGGCCGACGCGGCGACACTGGCCTTGGGCCTTGATCCCCTGCGGATACAGCGTTGGCGGAAGTTACTGGATCGCGACAAGGTGGACTTGTCTGATCCCTTAGCAGTGTTTGCGCAGCCGGTGGAGGATTTGGCTACCACTTACTCGAAGGAGTCTGCATTGCGCGCGAAGTTTAACGCCGAAAAGTTCGTGACGGCGGCTGACTTCTCGCAGGGGCTTCCCGCTGGCTGGAGCGTTGACGGCCTCGGCTTGCAGACGGGTTTAGCGCAGACGGGTGATTTTACTCTCGCCACCGAGGGCAGTGAGGCGGTGGGAAGTATTCTGCAGGCCGGCCTATTTACTAATTTATTGACGGACCGGTTGAACGGCACGCTACGGTCTCCGCTATTGCCCTCGAGTAAGAAATACGCCAGCTTTCAGTTGATGGGCGGAAAGTTTGCGGCCCGGCGCGTGATTGTCGATAACTGCGTGATCGGGGAAGGGCACGAGTTACTCGACCATGCGGAGCTGCGGTGGGAGAAAGTATCGACTAAAGACGCCAAGAAGTTCCCGGTGTATTTGGAACTCAATACTAAATCCGATAACCCACGGCTGCCGGATCGTCCAGGACGGTTTAAGGGGGTCACAGACGAGAGTCTGCGCTCGCCGCGGTCCTACTTTGGAGTGACGCGCGTGGTTTACCACGATGAGGATGTAACTCCCCAGCCGACGTTGGGCCATCTCGCCCCGTTAGTGGACTCTCCCACGCCCGAGCGATTTGGTGCCATGATTCAGGAGGCGCTGCGTGCTTTTCGCGATGGGCGGGTATCGGCCGATCAAGTTACTTGGCTCAATTGGTTGCTGGAGAACGGCATTGTAGTGAACTCCCGCAATCTGACTCCCGCATTACGAACACTCACTGATCGCTTTCGCGCAACCGAAGCGGAGGTGCCTGTTCCGACGGTGATCGCCAGCATGGGCGACTTTGAGCCTGGTGCGGACCATCCAATCTTTCTGGCTGGTTCGGCGCTCAATCCGGGGCCCCTCGCTCCGCGTCATTTTCTTTCCTTGATGCCGAAGAGTCTGAAGCCGGTGGGGCTGGCGGGTAGCGGCCGGCGCGAGTTAGCGGAGGCGATGGCGAGCCCCGACAATCCGCTCACGGCGCGCCTGATGGTGAATCGCATCTGGCACCACGTCTTCGAGCGCGGCTTAGTGGCCAGCACCGATGACTTCGGCCGAAACGGTAGTGCGCCGTCCCATCCTGAGTTACTCGATTATCTGGCGACCGAATATGTGAAGCAAGGCTGGTCTACTAAAAGGATGCTGCGCCTCCTGCTGACTTCGGAGGCATTCCGGCAGTCGAGTGCCGCTGATCCGGCGGCGCGCATGAAGGATCCGGGGAATTCGCTATTACACCACTATCCGGTGCGACGCCTAGAAGCCGAGGCCGTACGCGACACCCTATTGGCCGTGTCGGGACGGTTGGACGAGCAGTTGTATGGGCCCAGCATTCAGC
>JAYVRS010000042.1:0-8850 GCA_043776185.1 Bryobacteraceae bacterium
GTAATGCCATTACCCTTGAGCAGGAAGGCGCCGGTGAGCGGTGAGAAGGTGACGCGCTCGATGGCCCCGTAGGCGAGGGTCTTTCGGCGAAACAAGCCCTGCACCGCGATGCCGTGGGGCGTGAGTTCAAAAAACTGGAAGCTGGCGGCAATGCGGCTCAAGTGGTAGATGGCCAGGGGGGCCAAGATCAGGAAGAACAGCCGCGCTGCTGAGGAGAGGGCTAGCGAATCGTCCCCGCTTAGTACTAGGCCGGCGGCTAGCAGCGTCACCATTACCAAGCTGGTGACCGGAAGCGCTGGTTTGAAAACGTACTGCATCCGCCCCGAGTATAGGGCCTTTCGCGCTCTATCGACAAGAGCCAAATTCACGTGGGCCATAGACGTTTTGGTCTAGTAGTCCTATCTAGGGGAGACGAATTTCCGCCGATATGGTGCTGTTGAAGAGCGGACTGATCTTTTTCGGCCTCACCCTTACCTCCTGCGGCTGGTTGAGTGGCGCGACGGTGCAGCAATCCGGGTTTGGGCTGGAGGCGAGCGAGCAGAGCTGCGCGCTGGCGAAACCCACTGCCGTGTTCGAGGCGACGGCGCGGCAGGCGTTTTACCGGCTGATCCTGACGAAGGTGGCGGCAACGGACCGGCTGGCGATTGATTGGGTGAACCCTAGCGGGGCCGTGGCGGCGACCGTGCCTTACGACCAACTCCCTGCGGCCTCATCGCTTTGCTTTGTGACCCAACTGCCGATTGCGGGCTTTGAGGCGGCAGGGCAGGCGGGCGAGTGGAAGGTGAGAGTGCGGATCAATGGCGTCGTGCTTCATGAGAGCGGATTTCGCATCAAGGCTGACCTTTACGCGAGTGGCGTGGCGATTCGGTCGGCGGCGCTGAGCGAGATCTCGTCCAGCGAAACGGAGCTGGTGGTGGAGGGGTTGGGCTTTGTGCCGGAGTCGGTGGTGAACATCGCGCAGTACACGGCCTCCGGCGGCTGGAGCTACCTTCACCATCTCTTCCCTTCGACTTACAGTGCCTCGCGGATTACGGTGCGCCTGCCCGCTTTGCCGGCGGCTGAATACTTGGTGATTCTGCGCAACCCCGATGGGAAGCTGAGCCCACCGGCGCGCTTTGTGATCTCCCGGGGCGGTTACCGCTTGCCCACGCGCGCCGGCGAGGCGTGGATGCTGACGCAGGGCCCATACGGGTCGTTTTCGCACTGGGGACGGAGTCTGCACGCGTACGATATCGCGCCCGTTGGTGGCTCCTGCGTGGTAGCGATGCGGGGCGGCATCGTCTCAGCTTACGACCTCGGTTACGGCCAAACGCCGAACTTGCGCATCTTTGGCAACTACATCACGATTACTCATGACAACGGCGAGTATAGTCACTATGCCCATCTGCGCGCGGGTAGCTTTCGGGTGCGCACCGGCCAGGTGGTGGAGCAAGGCCAGGCGCTGGCTACGGCCGGCACTTCCGGGTACTCGTTTGGCACCCACGTCCATGTACACGTGACTCGGGAGCACTGGATTTCGACCAATAGCATTCCGTTTCAATTTGAGGACCTTCCCGCGGCAGTACGACCGGGGTCACGGGGTACGGGGTTCCGGGGCACCTATACCTCCGGAAATGCTTCACCCTACGGCAGTTGCAGTGGAAATGCGCCCGTGCAAGTGAGTAACTCCACTATGACTCAACGCCGGGCACCCGCGATTGCTGCTACGTGGACTGGCCACGTGGCCATCTCCGACTGGTGGACCAAGACCACGACGGTGTCGCGTGGGGCGCGGGCTTTCGACATCAGGATCACTTGGGACGGAAGCGCTTACGACCTGGATCTGCACCTGGTGAGCCCTTCGGGCCGTCACTTCAGCCCTTGGGATGACACCACGGGCTATGCGCCCGGCAGTCTCGGCAAAGCGTTCCGGATTCCCAATCCCGAGCCCGGCATTTGGCGCGTCTCGGTGCAGGGCACGCGCGGCGCGGGCGAAGCGATCGCGTTTCGGGTGTTTCAGACGGCGCTGTGACGCGCCCGGTCGTGCTATCACTAATCCATGCGCTTGTTACTCGCTGTTTGCTTGGCCGGGACGCTGGCTTTGTCCGCGCCGAAACCGAAAAAGATGCCGCCCGCGGCGCTTCCTAAACCCACGCTGACGGTTGACTACATCATGCGCGGCTCAAATCTCTATGGCTACGAGCCCAAAGAGGTCCGGTGGGCTGGTGACGATCAACGGATCTACTTTCGGTGGAAGCAGTGGAACGATTCGCTGGAGCGGGATTTCGATCTTTACGTGGTGAACGCGGATGGGTCGGGCCAGCGTAAGCTGACGGACGACGAGGCTAAGTTAGCGCCACCGCTCAATCCGGTGCTGACGCGCGACAAGAGCCAAGCCATTTACACGCAGTCCGGCGATCTGTGGCATTACGACTATCGAAGCGATATCGCGCGGCCATTGACGAAGACGGCGGATGCGGAGAGCAATCCGCGTTGGATTCTCGATGGCAAACGCCTGACATTTACGCGGGCGAGTAACCTCTATCTACTTTCGCTGGAGACCGGCTTAATCGAGCAACTTACGGACATTCGCGCCGGGGTGGCGCCGCCCGGTAACGATAAAAAAGGAACAGATAGTCAGGAGTTTATTAAGACGGAAGAAGAGGCGCTGCTGGAGATTGTGCGAAAGCGTTCGGAAAAGAAGAAAGACGATGAAGCGAGAAAGAAACTAGACAACCCGCGTAAGCCGTTTTATCTCGGTCCGAAGTTACAAGTGGCTGGGTTGACTCTTTCGGCCGATGACAAATATGTGATCGCCATCGTGCGGGAGACGGCGGCCGATGCGAAGACGGCCAGTATCCCCAACTACATTACGGGTAGTGTTTATGCGGAGCAAATCCCTACGCGCACCAAAGTGGGCGATCAGCAGCCGGGTTCGAAGCTGGCGGTAATCCATGCGGTGACGGGTGTGGTGAAGTATGTGGAATCGGGCCTGAAGGACAAAGAAAAAGATAAGGACGGCAAGGAAAAAGATCGCGCCGTGCAATGGACCGGTTTGTTGTTTAACGAAACGAACGATCGGGCCGTGGTGCGGGCGCGGGCCGCCGATAATAAGGACGAATGGCTTTTTGGCTTCGATTGGGAGCAGGGCAAGGTGCGGCCATTGTTGACGTTGCACGATGACGCCTGGGTGCTGTGGGGCGGACAGCAGCGGATGGGCTGGATGCGGGGCGGGCAGGATATCTGGTTTATCGCGGAGATGCCCAGTTACTTGCACCTTTACACGATTCCTTATGCGGGCGGCGCGCCGAAAGCACTTACTGAGGGTAAGTGGGAAGTGCTGAGTGCGGAGCTGTCCCGTGACCAAAAGACGTTTTATTTAGTGACCAACGAGTCGCACCCTGGCGAGCAGCATCTTTACTCGATGCCGGTCGCCGGCGGGGCGCGTACGCGCCTGACTACGCAAGTGGGGCAGTACGAGCCGACGTTCTCTCACGATGGCCAATCGACGGCCGTCCTTTACTCGGCGATGAATAAGCCGCCGGAACTCTATACGCTGGCGGCGGGGGGGGCGATGAAGCCGCTTACGGATTCGCCGTCTCCAGAGTTCGGGAATCGGCAGTGGCTGGAGGTTCCGGTGGTGACGTTTCGTGCTCGCGACGGAGCCGATGTCTACGCCCGGATCTATAAGCCGGCTATTTCTAACAAGACGGCGGTCATCTTTGTTCATGGCGCTGGATATTTGCAGAATGCGCATAAGTGGTGGTCGACTTACGCCCAGCCGTACTTATTCCATCACTTACTGGTGGAGATGGGTTACACCGTGCTGGACCTCGACTATCGCGGCTCGGCAGGTTACGGTCGCGATTGGCGCACGGGTATCTACCGGCACATGGGCGGCAAGGATTTGGATGACCATATCGATGGGGCTAAGTGGCTGGTGGAGCAACACGGCATTGACCCGAAACGCATCGGCCTCTACGGCGGATCTTATGGGGGCTTTATTACTTTGATGGCGATGTTTACGCAGCCCGATGTTTTCGCGGCCGGGGCGGCCTTGCGTCCGGTGACCGATTGGGCGCAATACAATCATCCTTACACGGCCAATATTTTGAACGAGCCACAAAAGGATCCGGAAGCCTATAAACGTAGCTCGCCTATTTATTTTGCGCAGAACTTGAAAGGCGCGCTGCTGATTTGCCACGGCATGGTGGACGTCAATGTACACTTCCAGGACAGCGTGCGGCTCACGCAACGGCTGATCGAGTTACGGAAGGAGAATTGGGAATTTGCCATCTACCCGGTGGAGGATCATGGCTTTGTGCAGCCCTCGAGTTGGGCCGATGAGTATAAGCGCATTCTTAAGCTGTTCGAGACAAACCTGAAGCCGCCAGCCAAATGAGGAAGTTGCGGTCGCCATCGAGGAAGTCATAGCGGGCGAAGTCGCTGGGCCGGGCCCAGGCGATTTTGGCGAAGGCTTGGTTGGTGGGTTCGCCGGTGAAAGTTTGGACGCGTAGGAAGACCAGCAGTAAGGGGCGCTTGCCTTCGTAGGCGTACTCGTACCGATGAATCTCCTGGACGCCGGACGCTTCGATGGCCAATTCCTCGCGCAATTCGCGGATAATCGCCTGTTCCGGCGACTCGCCTGACTCTACTTTGCCGCCAGGAAATTCCCATTTGAGGGCGTGCGATCCGCCGGGCCGGCGCTGACCAATCAGCATCTGTCCGTTGCGTTCCAAAATTGCGGCGACCACCATCAGCATGATTCCAGCTTACTGTGTGCGCTGTGACAAGGCAGGGTGAAAGGATTCGTGGCCGGGGATAGGGGCGTGCACGCGGAGTGGGCCGCCTTATGCTGTTCGTGCCCCACGGCTGGCGCCGCGGGCGAGTAAGGGGATGAGTATGAGTAAGTGGGCGATGGAGAGAGATAGAGATGAAACGGCCAGAGTATTAGCCGAGACAATCGGCTATCTGGCCGGCCAGATAGTTGGCGGTCCAGGGGGCTAGTAGAATTCCATTGCGGTAGTGGCCGTAGGCTAGCCAGAGCGGGTAGCCGTCGCGGCGTTCGGTGTAAATGCGGCCGGTCCTGGTGCTGGGTCGCAAGCCGGACCAGATGTCGATGGGCTTGAGTTCGGCGAGGGGAGGCCAGAGGGCGGCGGCTCGCGCTTGTAAGTCGGCAACTAACAATGGCTCGATGGTGCGATCAAAACCGATGGTCTGCTCGGTGGAGCCGGCGATGGTGTAACCGTTTGAGCGCTGCAGAATGTAGGTGTGGCCATCGCGCCGGATGGGCCCCAGCTTCGGGGCACCGTGATAGCCGAGTAAGTAGCCTTTGACGGGGACGGTGGCGGGCAGGTTTTGGCCATTCACTTCTATCTGTCCACTCCAAGCGCCGGCGGCGATGACGACGGTGCGGGCGCTCAGTGCTTCGGCTGTGACGCCGTCGCCACTGACGGCGATGGCAGAAATGGCGCGGTGTTCCCGCAGTTGGACGTGGCGGTAGCGGAGGGCATGGCGCAGCGCCGAGGCGAGGTCGCGAGGATCGACGATGGCTTCGTTGGGGAATTCGCGGTGGCCTTCGACGGCTCCGCAGACGGCGTAGTCGATTGGCCGGCCGGACTCGCGCTGGAGTTCGGCGACGAAGCCGGGGTAGAGGCGCAGGCTCTCGCCGGCGCGATGGGCCCAAACGTCGTCGGGAAAACGTTCGCCTTCGGGTGACAGCATGCCGGCTCCAGCATGGCTGGCTTCGCCGCAGAGGATGCCAGCGTCGACCAGGGTGACGGAATAGCCGCGTTGGCCGAGACGCCAGGCGAGGGAGGAACCGATGAGTCCGGCGCCGATGATCAAACAGTCCACCTTATTAGAATAGCGAGCTTGTTAGAATAGCCGGAGTGCACCGCTTTTTGCTGTATAACGACGACGTGCGGGAAACAACCGAAAAGTTTCTTTCGCCCGGCCAGGTGGGTTTGCTGAATGGTTGGGGCGTGTTTTCCACGCTACGGGTGAAAGAGGGGGTGCTGTTTGCGTGGGAAAGGCACTATGCCCGGATGCGTCGGGATGCGGAAGTGTTACACGTTCCGTTTCCGGACTCCGCATATCTGGAGAGCCGGCTCCGTCTGCTGATTGAGGCGAACGAAGCCTGGAATTCGACCTTGCGTCTGGTGGTGGTGCGTAACCAGGGCGGGGTCTTCGATGCGCCGAATCTCGAACGGGAGTTCGATTTGATCGCCTTTACCAAGCCTCTGGCCGTATGGGGTAGTACCATGCGTTTGGGCCTCGTGCCCCATGCTCGTCATGCGGCAAATGTCTTCCGAGGGACCAAAATGCTGTCGTGGTGTTTCAACCTCACTTGGAACGAATCGGCGAGGCAAAATCACCTCGACGAAGTGGTGCTGTTAAATGAGCGAGGTGAGGTGGCTGAGCTCACGTCGGCGAACATTTTTATCGTACGGGATCACGAAATTCTGACGCCGCCGCTGGATTCAGGTTGCCTGCCGGGAGTGACGAGGGCATTGATTCTGGAGGAGTTAACGGTTCCTGGCTACCGAATCGCCGAAGCGGTGTTAAGGCCGGCGGACCTGGAGTCGGCCGATGAGGTGTTTGTTACCTCTTCTACCCGCGATACGATTCCGGTCGCCTCAATTGAGGGGTTAGCCCTGCGCTTTGTCTCAGCTGAATGTTGCCATGGGCGGGTAGCGGTGCAACGGAGTTTCGAGGCCTACCTGGACTGGTACTTAAGCGGCCGAAAACCGGGGCCCTAAAAGTGAGTTTGCGTGTTAACATTAAGTCCACTGGGAGCTGTATCCCAGCAGTCCTCCATGCCATTAACTTGCCCGAATTGCGAAGGTAAAAGGCCGCGGTTGTCAAAGATCCGCGGATTTAAAGAGCGCTTGCTAAGCGTTCTCGGCACGTACCCGGTGCGATGTGAAGAGTGTGGGCACCGTTTTTACGACAGTGTACTGCGTCTAACTGACGCGCTATTTGCCGGCTGCCCGAAGTGTTACCGGATGGATCTGTCCACGTGGGATCAGAAACATTACACCGTGACGCGTTGGTCGTTGATCAAGCTTGGCTTCGGGGCGCGACGTTTGCGCTGTGAGGCTTGCCGGTGCAATTTTGTGAGCTTTCGGTTCACGAAAGAGAAATCCACGTTTCGGAAGGCTGGGCCGAATAACACGATGAATGGCATCGACCACCGGGGTGTATCTTACGAGGTGAATCCTGACGGAACCCGAGGAAACCAGGAGACGATCGACCGCATCGAAGTGGCATGAAGTTGAGCCGATGGCCGGTGCTTTGCCTTTGCGGACTGCTCGCTGGGAGCCAACCCAGCCCCCGTCCCCCGATGGTCCCGCCGAAGGTCGACGCGCATCCTATAGGCGGGGCTAGCGCGGCTGCGCACCCGGATCCCCACCCCGATATAGCGGCCATCGTCCAGCAGTCCCTGCAGCGGGAACTGATGAATTCGCGTTTGCTGGACAATTATGTGTATGAGGCCAAGGAAGCGACGACCACCTACGACGTGGCGGGCCATCCGACGAAGTCCGAGAGCAAGGTGACCGAGTATCTGTGGGTTGACGGGTCACGCTACAAGCGGCTGGTGGAAGAGAACGGAAAGGCGCTGACGGGCGCGTCGGCGCTGCGGGAGCAACGGAAGTTGGATGAGGAACTGGCCAAGCGACGCAACGAGTCGGCGAGCGACCGGCAGAAACGGCAAGCCGACGACGTGCGGCGGCGGCAGGAATCGCGCCAAACCCGTGATGAAGTGGTGAAGGCCTTCACCTTCCGTCTGGTGGGCGAGGAAAGCGTGGGCGGCGCGAAGTGCTGGAGGATTGCTGCTGATCCGAAGCCTGGCTACGTAGGCGAAACGCGAATCAGCCGGATGTTCCCCAAGATGCGCGGCACCATCTGGGTGCACCAGCAGGGCTATCAATGGTTACGCGTGGAGATGGAGACTCTGGACGCGATTACGTTTGGCGGCTTTCTGGCGAAGCTCGACAAAGGCGCGCGGTTTACCCTGGAGCAGATGAAAGTGAACGATGAGCTTTGGGCGCTGCGGCAATTGAACACCCGGGTGGTTGCGCGGGCGCTGTTGATGCGCTTCAACCAAGGCCAGCAGATTGACTTTCGCAACTACCGGAAGTTTAGTGCCGAGAGCCGGATTCTGGAAGCCGGGCCCGCCAACCACTAGAGATGCTGGCGAGCAATCTCACCAACTATTTGGCCAACCTGGCCGTGATCTGGGGCCTGATCGCCTTTTACCTGTACGGAGTGTTCTATCCGCACTGGCTAGCGCCCGCGACCAAGCTAGCTCTGGTGGCCGGCGCCGCTGGCTATACTCTCTACGGACTCGGCCGTTTCATCTTCTTTCCGGGGGGTCGCGTTCACGGGAGCAACGGCTCGCTGGCATGGCAGGCGGTGCGGCATTGGGCCAGGCACCGTCGATTTCCTGACCCTCCGGAGGGCCAGGTGCAGCATCCAGCCACCACCGCTCTCCTCTTTCTCTGTGTGAAGGCGTTTTTCATACCGGCCATGGTGAACTTCCTACTTTCGAACTTGAACGATGTGGGGCGCTTTTGGGGCGCTTGCGATCTTGAAGTGCTGGACCATGCCATGCTCACCGGTCCGTTGTTTCAGCTGATCCTCGCATTGTTCTTTCTGGTGGACACGCTTTACTTCACTTTTGGCTATCTGGTGGATTCTGCGGCACTGGGGACGCAGGTGCGGTCCGTGGAGCCGACGCTGCTGGGGTGGGGCACGGCGCTAGTCTGCTATCCGCCCTTTAATTCGATCATGGGCCGCATGGGCGTGCGCTGGTATAGCGACGAAAACCAACATTTCAACCAGCCCGAGGTCGATTTGGCGGTGCGG
>JAYVRS010000043.1:0-8848 GCA_043776185.1 Bryobacteraceae bacterium
CCAACTCGGGATACTCTACAAAGATGACTCTAGCGGGCAAAACATGTTTGGTCGCCGGCGCGAGCCGCGGCATTGGATTGGCGATTGCACAAGCGATAGCGCGGGCCGGGGCGGACACCACCTTGGCTGCGCGCTCGCTGCCGGCCCTCGAAAAGGCGGTCGCCCAGTTGACCGCCGAGGGGCTCAAGGCGCGCGTGCTGCAACTCGACTTCACCGATGCCGCGTCGATTGCCGCGGCAGCCACCGGCGACTATGACATTCTGATCAACGTCGCCGGTACCAATGTGCGCAAGCGTTTTGAGACCTACACTCCGGCGGAAATTGAGCAGATCTGGCAGACCAACTTACATGGCATCGTCACCCTGACGCAACAAATCGGCACGCGCATGGCCGCGCGCGGCAGTGGCAAGATCGTCAATATCGGCAGCATCACGTCTGCCTTGGGTCTGCCGTACCTCGCCATTTACGCCATGACCAAGAGCGCCATCGCCGGCCTCACGCGGACCCTGGCCGCCGAATGGGGAGCGCGCAATGTCCAGGTGAACTGCATTGCGCCGGGCTTCATTGTCACCGACTTGAACCGCGAAATGTGGCAGTCGCCGGTGATGCAGGGCTGGCTAAAGGGGGCGCAGGCGAATCCGCGGCTGGGGACGCCGGAGGATATCGCACCCGTTGCCGTGTTTTTGGCCGGGCCGGGCTCCGACTATGTCACCGGGCAGACGATCCACGTTGACGGGGGCTATGCCACGACGGCCGTGTGGCCCTTTGCGCCAGCGTAAGCAGGATAATGAAGTGTGCGACGCCGTCTCATCCTGACCCTGCCGGCCCTGTTGGGTGCGCAAGACACTGAAGTCGATTTCATCTGCCCGATGGATCGCGATGTCCACGCCAAGCTGCCGGGCAAGTGCCCGCGCTGCGGCATGCTGCTGGTAACCGGATTGCCCGCTCCAGCCGAGTACCCTGTCGCCTTGTCCGTCACGCCCACCAGAGTCGTCCCCGGCCAGGCCATTCAGCTGCGCTTCCGCATCGCGGACCCCGCACCGGGGAGGCCACGCCCCCAATTGCAGCTGATTCATGAACGGCTCTTCCACCTGTTCCTCATCGGGCCTGACCTCGACTTCTTCGCCCACGAGCATCCGCAATTGCAGGGCGATGGTAGCTTCCTGCTCGAAACGAAACTGCCTCAGGCTGGTGCCTACCGCTTGCTGTGCGACTTCTTCCCGCAGCAGGGAACTCCCCAAATGGTAGCGAAGACGCTGATCGTGCCCGGGCAGAGGACACCCGTGGTCGCGCTCCATCCGGACCTGGCCACCAAGAGCGTGGGCGGCCTGACGCTGAAGCTCGAGAGCGAGCCGTCCGCGCCCATCGCGGCCCAGCGCACTCGGCTGGTCTTCCACCTGAAACCCGCCGATCGCCTGGAGCCGTTCCTCGGTGCCTGGGGGCATCTGCTCATCGCCAGCCAGGACCGCCAGGATCTGGTGCACACGCACCCGTTCCTGGCCTATCCCGAACGCGGCCATCTGCAGTTCAATGTGATTTTTCCGCGACCGGGCGTACACCGTGTTTGGTTGCAGGTGCAGCAAGCGGGCGAAGTGCTGACGGCCCATTTCGATGTGCCGGTAAAGCGGCTGAGCTAATCAACGCCACACTGCCCTCGCCGGTAATCCGCAGCTTCGTGCCCGAGCGCAGGGTCAACGGGCGCGCGAATTCGTAGGGCTCATTGGCCTTTGTGCGAAAGTGAGCGATTTCGAGCAACGGTTCGCTTGCACCATCCGGAAGCTCGGCCCAGATGCTGACTGCGGCCCCCTCTGCCAGCCGGGTGACAACGATGCCTCGAGCGATCACCGGCTGCTTTAAGAGCAGTTGATCGGAAATGGCGAATCGAGATCCACCCAAGGCTTTCCTCGGCGCGGGCGGCGGCGGATTAGGTGGTAGATAGCGATCATCGCCACGCGGTGCGCCGCCTTCCACCCATTCGGCGATCAGCCCGATCTCTTCCTGGCTGAGACCCGCCTCATGCCGGAATTCGCCGAAACCCTTCACCGGATTCCAAGGCGGCATGCGCCGTTCGAGCACCTCTTCGGAGATCGAACGGGCCCATGGGCGCGCCTCATCATAGGTTAGTAGCGGCATGGGCGCTGGTCCGCCGGCGCGGTGGCAACTGGCACACCGCTGGTGAACGATCCGCGAAATCTCGCGAGACCAAGTGAGGCGAGTCGTGATGATATCGTGCCCCCAAAGCGGGCAAGCCAGCAATATTAGCCAGCGCACCATCAGCGCTACTGGGCGCCGCCCGTAGTGGCGGGCTTGGGCGAAGAGGCGGGTCGGCGGAAAAAGTCATTCCGCGAAATCTTCGCGTCGAAGCTGATGTCGAAAAAGCCGATCATCATCTCCTCCCAGCTCTGTTCCCCAAACCGGACCGTGTCCTTAGGGTCCGGGTTGAACTTGTTGTTGGGCGAGTTGTCGAACCAGGCGCTCGATTCGATCTGTGCCCCCGGCGGCAGCACCAGCGGCTGCTCCAGCCGGTAGGTCAGTTGCCAGTTGAAGTCATATTTGGGGACGCTCAACAGGATTTCGCTTTCCTGGCCCGGCATTTTCACGCGGTACTGGAAGGCCTTGCCGCGCAGGTGCATGTGCGGAAAAAAGCTCATCAAGGTGGCTTGCTGGGGCATCCGCGCGGGACGCCCTTCCACCTGATAGTTGGCGTCGCCGGGCGGGATCGCGAAGCGGTCATTGGACGTGGTGAGGGTCATCACGCGTTCGGTGGGCGGCTGTTTTGCAAAGACCATCCCGATGCGGGTGCGGTCGGAAGCGGCGGCTTTGCCGTTGGGGGTGTAGTGGAGTTGCATGACGACGTCGCTGCCGGCGCGGACAAACTTGGCTTGCCCGGGCTTCCAACGGTCCGGCAGATTGCCTGGGGTATAGATGGTCAGAATTTCATTGCCGCCCCCGCCGATGTCGCTACGGGGCTTACCGTCTTTGTTGGTGCGGGGCGGCACAAAGGCGACTCCCGGCTCAGCTTCGCCGCGCAGCCAATTCGATTGAGGATCGCGCACAAAGATGACGATGTGATGGACCACCGTACGGTCGGTGGGCCGGGCCTCGACGGTCTCTACCCACTTATCTTCCGTAAGGCCCATGGGAATCACAATGTACTGGTAGTCCACTTTGCCTTCCTTGGGCACTTCGAAGGGCTGGGGCGCAGAAATCACGAGATCGGGCTGCGGAATGTTCCAGCCGTCGACGAAGGTGGGCGGCGGACGGCGATCCTTGGCGGCGCCTTCGGGCGCGCCCCCATCGGCCCATTGAACGAGCGTGTCGATTTCGCTTTGCGGCATGGCCCGGTCGTTCGAGAACTTCCCATAATGCGGGTCGGCGAACCAGGGCGGCATACGCCGGCTGAGGACATTCTGCTTGATGGACTTCGCCCACGGACGAACTTTGGCGTACGAGGAGAACTCCATCGGGCCAATTTCGCCGCTCCGATGGCACGAAGCGCAACGCGAGGCGATGATGGGCTGGACGTCCTTGTTGAACGTCGGTACTTTGCCGGCCATGGGGGCGGCGGCGGCTGGGGCGTAGAAGGCTTGGCTGGCCAGCAGCCCGCAGAGGAGAATGAGTTTCGTTGGCATAGTTATCTTTCGGACGCTTTTCCCATAAGATGCAGAGGCTGGCCGGGGTGATCGTAGTAACGGACGGTAGTTTTACGATCGTCTGACGTGGAGCCCGAAAGCCGCTTTCTTTTAGTTTACGCGGGAAGGGCGGCAAAGGTTCTCAAAGAAAATGTTTAAAAAGTGAAAAAAAGTGGGCGATAAGCTCTAGAGGCGGGCAGATCGGACGATACGAGGAGGGTATGAAGATTCAGGATCCGAGTTTGTCTGGAATCAATTTGACGACGGGCGGCAGCCAACAGGCGGCCAAAGTGCAGTCGTCGGAGCGGGTAAATGGGAAGTCTGGTGCGACGGGAGCGGGCGGCGCGGGCGGTATTGACGCGGTGCAACTTTCGGGCATTGGGCGGGAAGTGGAAGCGTTACAAGCTGATCCAGCGCACCAGTCGCGCTTGGAACGGCTGCAGGCGGCGGTGGCCGAAGGCCGCTATCAGCCGGATTCGCAGGCTTTGTCGCAGGCCTTGATCCGGGACGGCTTTGAGACTTAAGAGGATGCATTCATGTCGAGCACGCAGCTATTAGAGCCGCCGATATTGGACCAGCCAGGATTAGACCAGCCACTCTTCGAACAGCCACTCTTCGAACACTTGGCACGGTCGCGCGAGTTACTGGCCAACAGTCCCTTGATCCCTGCGCTCGAATTGGCTTTGACGCCGCTCAGCGAAGCGGCCCAGATGCTGACTGCCCAGACGCTGGGTGCCGGGGATTTGTCACTGACGGCCGGCGAGCGAGAGCGGCTGGTGATGGAATTGGCGGGAGTCCGTCAGTTGTTAGAGGGGCTGGGGCAATGGCTCTCGTCGCGTGGCGCGCTTACCCCCACCTATAACTGTCACGCCGAACTGGATGATTTACCGTGGGGCAATGCCCCCATCTCGGGCGGTTCTGACCCCGTTGCCGGTGCGCTATCGGGCGTGCCCGCCGATCGGCTGCACAGAAGTTTATCGGTGGAAGGGTAAAACAGAGAAGGCTAGAAATATGGGACTCTTCAATTCACTCTTGTCGACGGCTAATACGCTGCACACCTTTGAGCGCTCCGTGCTGACGGTACAGAACAACGTGGCGAATGCCTCGACGCCGGGCTTTGCCAAGCAACGGCAGGAGCTTTCGGCCTTGCGTTTCGATCCCGACGTGGGCATTGCGGGTGGTGTGCAGCCCGGCAAGATCGTCAGTTACCGCAGCGAATACGCCGAGCGCACAGTGAGAGATGCGAACCAGCAGTTCGGCAAGTACGACCAGCTAGCGAGCGATTTGAGCCATGTCGAGCCCCTGTTTGCCGTAGGCGAGAACGCCGGATTGCCGGAGGCCATCAACCGCTTTTTCCAGGCGGCGAGTCAGTCGACCGTGAGTCCGAATAGCACCGCTTCCCGGGAACTGGTGCTGGACCGGGCGCAGGAGATCGCGACCAATTTCAATCAACTCAGTTCCGGGCTGGCGGACGCGCGGTCGAACGTGGATGGGCAAATCCGGGGGACCGTGAACCGCGTTAACGAGATTGCCGGCCAGCTTGCGCAGTTGAACACCCAGCGCACGGGGGCGGCACCGGACGCGGGGTTGGAGTCTAAAACCAATAACCTACTCGAAGAGCTTTCCGGGCTGGTGAATTATCAGTCGGTGGAGCAGGACGATGGCAGCACCTCGCTCTACGCTGGCGGCAGTTTGCTCGTGATCGGCGAACGGAGCTATCCGCTCGCGGTGGATGCGTTCGGAGGGCAACGGCTGGTGCGCGACGGATTGGGCCAAGGTGCCGATATTACCTCGAAGCTCACGGGCGGCCGGTTGGCGGGACTTTTGCAATCTCACAACCAGGCCATACCGGAACTACAATCGGGGCTCGATGGATTGGCCCGCGACTTTGCCGACCAAGTGAACGCGGTCCTCGATAGCGGGGTCGACCAGTTCGGCACGCATCCCACCACCCAGCTTTTTCGCTACGAAGAAGCGGGTCCGGGGATCTCGTTGGCGGTGAATCCGCTCACCGCCGAACAACTGGCGCTGGCTTCGGCGGGTGATCCGGGGGGCAACGGCAACGCGATCGAATTGACGAATCTGTCGACGCACAAGAACGTCGGCGGCAAGACCCTGGGTCAGGTCTATGGGGATTTGGGGGCCCAGGTGGGGCGGCAACTGGTGACCAACCGTGGCACCGCCTCGATCCGTAGCCAAATCTACCAGCAGGCCAAAGCGATCCGGCAAGACACACAGGGAGTTTCGCTCGATGAAGAAGCCGCGCAGTTAGTGCAAGCTCAGCGGGCTTACCAGGCGGCGGCCCAACTGTTCAAAACGCTCAACGAACTTACCGACTTGGCGATCAACATTGGCCGCTAGGAAGGATTCTCGAGATGATCAATTCACTGAAACCCAGCGATGAGCAGTTTCTGTCCACCGTCCGCGCCATCGGCGAGCGGCTCGATCGGGCCCAACGTCAAATTTCCACCGGACGGCAGGTGAATTCGGCGGCGGACGCCCCCGACCAAATCAGCACTTTGCTCACCACGCGGTCGGAGCTGTCCCGCGTCCAGCAGGTGGACAGCAATCTCGGCCGCGTGAAGACGGAGGTGGATGCCGGCGAAGGGGTTCTGGCCGCGACAGCCAAGCTGGTAGAACGGGCGGCCACGCTCGCCGCCCAAGGGGTCAGCGACACGGCCAGCCCGGAAACCCGCGCCCAACTGGCCGGCGAAGTGGACTCCCTTCTGCAACAGGCCGTCTCCCTTTCGGCGACCACCGTCGAAGAACGTTATATTTTTAGCGGCACCAACGACACGGTGCAGCCCTATGCCATCGATCCCCTACCGCCCAATCTGGTGAGTACCTATGGTGGGTCCAATTCGACGAAACGAGCCCTCGATCCGCTCGGCGGCACCTTTGAAATCGGGCGCACCGCCCAGGAGATCTTTGACAATCCGGTAACCGAGAAGAATGTCTTCACCAGCCTGCGCGCCTTGCGCGATAGTCTGGTGGCCAACGACACCGCCGCCATTAAAGAGGCCTTTGCCCAAACCAAAAGCGCGGGCATCCACATCAACACCGTCCACGCCGCCTACGGCACCGCGCAAAATCGTGTGACCCAGGCGCTGGACTCCGGCAAGACGGCCATCACGCGCCTGAAGACGCAGATTTCGCGCATTGAAGACTCGGACCTCACCTCGGCCATCCTGGAACTCAATCAAGCCACCCAAGATCAGCAGGCCGCTTTCCAAGTTCGCGCCAAGCTGCCCCGCGGATCGCTGTTCGACTACCTGGGCTAACGTATCAACGCCCCGCGTCGTTTTGAGGCAAACTATAAGCAGGATGCGATACCTGCTGATCATACTGCTGGGCCTGGGGTTAGCGCAGGCGGAGACGCCTTGCGAAAATCCGAAGACCTACACCCCCTGTGACGTCGTCTACGAACTCACCGCGCCCGAAGCAACGGCCCACCCTAATCCCCACCTCACCTTGAAGTTCTATGCCGAAGTGAAATCGCCCCGTTTCAAAACCTATCTCGTCCCCCTCTTTTGGGACGGCGGCCGCAAATTGATCATGCGCTTCACGCCCAATGAAGCGGGCCGTTGGGAATGGCGCTTAACCAGCGATTTAGCCCGTTTCCAGAATCAGACCGGGGCCGTGGAGGCTACTGAATCGGCGGCTCTGGCCTTTATCGAGCCCGCCAATGTGCATCACTGGCGCTATACGGAAGGGCTCAAACCGCATTTGTGGATGGGCGATACGCTGCTCCGCTTCGCCTACTTGGATCGAGCGCTGTTCGAGCGCATCATCGACGCGCGCGCCGCGCAAAAGTTCAACCATGTCCGCGCCCTGCTCTCCGTTTGGGACGAACCGGTGGCTCACGCGTTTAAGTCCGCGGACGAACCGAACCCGGCGTTTCTGCGCGAGTTCGAAAGCCGTTTGGCCTACGCGAATCAGAAAGGCCTCATCGTGGATCTGGTGCTCGGCGCCGGCCACAACGACCTCCCCCAAGCCTTCCCCACTTGGCAACAGCGCGAGCGATTTATCCGCTACATCACTTCGCGACTGGCTGGATACAACCTCACCTGGCAGATCGCGCAGAACTTTGAAGAGTACACCGATGGTCGCGGGCTGATGAAGGAATTGGGCCTGCTCGTCAAAAAGCATGACCCTTACAATCACCCCCGCACCGCCACCGGCCGCACCTCGGCGCCCTTGGAAGGCGATGGCTGGCAAACCTACCTTTCCTATCAGTCCGCCGAAGACGGGCTGGGCGGCATCGAGCATCAACTCCACGGCGTCCCCCAGGTGAACGCCAAGTTCGCTTACGAAGACTCTGGCACCGGCCACAGCGCTCCCGATCACGTCGACTTCGACACCTTTCGCAAGCGGCTCTGGAATGCCACCATGAACGGCCAGTATCCGGTTTTCGGCAACACTGGAAGCTCGGGCGACCGGAAGCTCGCGGTGAGCGACAAGTTTCTCGACTCGCCCGGGGCCAAAGCCATGACCGCTTGGCATGACTTCTTTGCCAATACCCGGTATTGGGAATTGGAGCCCTTCTTTAATGTCGATGGCGGCCGTGCCCTGGCGCTCGAACGCGTCTTCGGTGAAGGCGAGGATGAAGAGGGCGAAGGCATCGAATACATCGTCTATGTGGAGAATCCGCGGTTGATTGAAGTCGGCGTTCGCCGTCACTCCTACCAGGTGTATTGGTTCAATCCGGCCACTGGAGAAAAGATCAAGGGCAAGGACTGGAAGGGCGAGCGCTTTGTCGCCGAACCGCCCACCAAGACTTCGGATTGGGTGTTGCACCTCTCGCGTGACGGCAAAAAAGAGGGCATGCTGAAGAGCTACAAGTTCGATTCGCGGTCGAACCTGCTACAGGAGGTGGAAGGCAATACGCCGCGGGTTCCTTTTGCCATCGCCGCACCGGTCGGGGACACGCTCTCCCTGGCCCAGCCGCCGAAATTCGAAGCCAAGCTCACCCGCCAATCGCGCGCCACCCGCACCATGCTCTACGTCTGGACCGGCGAGGTCGCTGCGGATGGCCAAGGCTATCGGGTGCTGGGCGCCGGACCCAGCGGCACGCTCACCTTGCCCGCCGACTTGGCCACCCGCTATCCGGCCGTGCTCAATCTGCGTCTCACCGGCATGAACGCCAACGGCAAGGTTTATACCCTGGACAAGGTCCTTCGGCTGGTGCCTTAGCGTGCGGGTTCTCGCGCTCGACA
>JAYVRS010000044.1:0-2664 GCA_043776185.1 Bryobacteraceae bacterium
GGCGGTAAATCCAGATTCACGCGACTGTTGCCCCCCACCATCGCATTGCGGCCGATCCGCGAATACTGATGCACCACCACGCCTCCCGAAAGAAAAGCGTAGTCGCCCACATCGACATAGCCCGCCACCAACGTATTGCTGGCGATGGTGACTTGATTGCCGATCTGGCAATCATGCGCGATATGGCCGGAGCCCATAATGTAGTTGTCGTCACCCACCCGCGTGACGCTTCCAGGCTTGGTGCCGCGCGAGATGGTCCAGTGCTCGCGAATGCGGTTGCGGTGGCCAATCGTCAGATAACTGCGCTCGCCGGTAAAAGCCTTGTCAAAAGGGTCGGTGCCCAAAACGGCCCCCGCCGAGATCTCGTTCTCGTCGCCCAAGGTAGTGAAGCGCTTGAGGTAGACATAGGCCTCCAGCCGATTTCCCCGCCCCAACTGGACGTCCGCCTCAATGATGCAGAACTCGCCCACCGCACACTGGGGGCCAATCTGCGCGTTCTGGTGCACGCGAGCAGTGTGGGCAATTTGCGCCGAAGGATCGATGGCCATTCCTCTCCATGATAGTGCCCTCTATGATGAAGAGGCATGCGAATTGATGAGATAGCGGCGCGCCTGTCAGCGACGGTGGAGGGTCCAGCGGATTGGGAGCCTACGGGCGCGGCGGCCCTGGACGAGGCCGGCCCCACCGAAATTGCCTTTGCGAAAAGCGCGGCTCAAGTCTTAACCACGCGGGCCGGCTGTATCGTGGCGCCTCTCGATTGCCCCGGCGTTGAGACGGCAACTCTACTAAGAGTGGCCCATCCGCGCGCCGCTTTCGCCCAAGTGCTGCGCCTGCTCTATCCCGCGCCGGCACCCCCGCCCGGCATTGACCCTCAAGCCAAAGTAGACCCCAGCGCCCAACTCGGTGCCCGCGTCAGCATTGCCGCTTTCACGGTGGTCGAAGCCCACGCCATCATCGGCGACGGCTGCGTCATTGGCCCTGGCTGCCGTATTGGCGAGCGAGTCATCATCGGGCCCGGCGGACGCTTGCACGGCCACGTCACCGTCCACCATGGCGTGCGGATCGGCGCACGTACCGTCCTGCACACCGGGGCCGTCATCGGGGCCGACGGTTTTGGCTTTGTCTTTGCCACCGATCACTACGAGAAGTTCCCTCAAGTCGGCACCGTCGAATTGGGCGACGACGTCGAGATCGGCGCCAACTCCTGCGTGGACCGGGCCGCGCTCGGCGTCACGCGCATCGGCGACGGCACCAAGCTCGACAACCTGGTCCACATCGCCCACAACTGCCAAATCGGCCGGCACGTCGTCATCGCCGCGCAGACCGGCTTTGCGGGCGGCGTCACCGTCGGCGACTACGCCGTCATTGGCGGCCAAGTGGGCGCGGGCGAACGCGCTCGCATCGAGTCGCGAGCGGTGGTTGGCTCGGGAGCCGGCATTCTCACCGCCAAAATCGTGCGCGCCGGCGAACCGGTATGGGGCACGCCCGCCAGGCCTTTGCGCGAATACCTCGCGCAACTCGCTAACCTGGGTCGCGTGGCCGATCTCCGCAAGCAGGTCCGGCTGCTGCTGGAGAAATGATCGTCGTGGTGGGCGGCAACGCCCGCGGCGTCGGCAAAACGACGCTAATCTGCGCCATCATCCGGGCCTTTCCCCACGGCCAGTGGCGAGCTCTCAAAGTAACTCCGCACCATCACTTACAAGAATCGGGTGACACCCAACGTTTTCGCGCGGCCGGTGCCATCGAGGCTTACTTACGATCGGTAGCGCACTTACCCGCGCTCGAAACCGGTAACTGGATCATCGAATCCAATCGAATTCTGCACTTACTCACACCGGATGCCTATATCTTCATTCAGGCTACGAATGCGCCCCAGGAAAAGCCCATAGATCGATGGCATCTGGACCAAGCCGCCATCGTCCTGCGCGACTGGCCACCCTCCGAAGAGCTACCGCCTCCCGTCAGCTCCCTCCTCGGGCCTCTATGTGAACACACTCCACTTTAGAAATCCGAATGTACCCCAGCCAAAGCCTGGGGTTATCCGGTCCGTCGCAGCTCTTCGCGGATCACGCGACGAAGGGTCTTTTCGAGCGGCTCGCGCTGGCTGCTGACAAAGTCTCGCAAAGCCTGATTGATGAAGCTCTGATAGTTGCCCCCACCCGCTTGATCCACTTCGGCCCGGAACCAATCTAAAACGTCGTCATCTAACCGAATCGTCACCCGTGTCTTTCCCGGTGGCAGCGGCACGATGGGCCCGCGGGTGGCATTGCTGAAATCGTATTCCTTCTTCATCGGTTCTCCAAATACTGTCGAGTTTCATTGGGAGTGGCCGAACGTGCCGAGATCATTCGAATTGATTCCTCGCGAACCGTGTAAACCACAACCAGCATTCGTCCCAGCGCATCCATGCCCAGAGCGGTCCAACGCTCCTCGCCGTCGTGATCCTCCGGCATGTTCAATGCTCCGCCATCTTCGAGCACCGACACGGCATCGGCGAAATCAATGTCATGCTTGCGCACATTACTCGCCGCTTTCCTTACGTCCCATTCAAACGTCACTGTGTACAAATGTACATCACAACGCCTCAGTGATGTGGAATGTCAACCGCCCCGGCGACTTACTTCTTCGCCTTCAAAATAGCCGCAATCGTCTTCTCGCGCTCAT
>JAYVRS010000045.1:0-8843 GCA_043776185.1 Bryobacteraceae bacterium
GCATTGCTCACCGTCACGCCCGTGCCCACGCTCAACAGATTCGTATAATTGCGTCGCGAGAGCGGAACTTCGGCCACCACTTTGCCATCGACGCTCTCCCGCTGTTCCGCGGAGACCGTATTCACCAGCGGCGTAGTGGAGTCCACGTTCACCGTCTCCGACACCGCTCCTACGGCGAGCGTAAACGTGCGCCGCACGTGCTGGGCGGCGGCCAGTTCCAAGCCGCTCGAGGTAAACGTCTTGAATCCCTGCGCTTCAATCCGGAGGTTGTAAGCTCCGACACGTAGCGAGTCGAACACAAACTCCCCGGCGGCGCTCGTCACCTTATTCTGAGAACTCGCCGTGCCCTCATTAAGGAAGGTTACCGAGGCTCCCGGCACGGCGGACCCGCTCGAATCAGTTACGGTGCCATAGAAAGTCGCGGTCGTCACCTGGGCCGAAGCCGGGATCGACAAAACGAGCAGGCAAGTCATGCAGGTTGTTTTTCGCAATGGGGTTCTCCAGAAGGACTTAAGTCGAGAGTGAGGTTATCAAAAGTTGACCTCAAATACAATGGTCATTTTGAGTGTGGAAGCGGTCCGTTCATCGTAGTCACGTTCCCCGCGCCCAGCTCCAGCCTCGACGGAAGCTGGTCGGTGCCTAGTGGGTGAAGAGGATCGCTAGGGACCGCCTCGATGACGAAACTTCCAGAATCGGGCCGCGAGTGCAGGCGGCGGGCCTAAGCGATGATCGCCTTTACTGGGTCGCCGAAGACGTCGGTGAGGCGGAAGTCACGTCCGGCGTAACGGTAGGTCAAGCGGGTATGGTCGATGCCGAGCTGGTTGAGGATGGTGGCGTGTAAGTCGTGGACCGAGACGCGGTTCTCGACGGCTTTGAAGCCGAAGTCGTCGGTGGCGCCATAGGCTTGGCCGCCCTTGATGCCGCCGCCGGCCATCCACATGGTGAAGCCGTAAGGGTTGTGGTCGCGACCGGTGCCGCTTTCTGATACCGGTGTGCGACCAAACTCGCCGCCCCAGACGACAAGCGTTTCTTCGAGGAGCCCGCGTCGCTTCAAGTCACGGATGAGAGCGGCGGCGGCTTGGTCCATGGCGGGACAGCGCTTGCGGAGGTTCGTGTCGATCTTTTCATGATCGTCCCAATCCTGGCCGGCGTTGTGATTGACGTGGACGTAGCGCACGCCGCGCTCGACGAGACGGCGGGCCAGGAGGCAGCCGTTGCCGAAAGGCGAGGAGCCGTATTCCTGGCGAGTGGCGTCGGTCTCCTTACGGATATCAAAGACGTCGATGGCTTCAAACTGCATGCGATAGGCGGCTTCCATGCTCTTGATGCGGCCTTCGAGAAAGTCATCCGCGCCGAAACTGGCGCTGAATTCGCGGTTCAGGGCTTGCACAGCGTCCAATTGGCGGCGCTGCGCTTGCGGATCTAATTGCTTGTTCTGGAGATTGGCGATCATCTTCTCCGGCGCGATTTCGGATTCGTTAAAGGGCGTGCCCTGATACTCAGCTGGCAAAAAGCCGTTGCGTAAGAATGGTCCGCTGTTACCGCCGGGCGTGAGCGCGACGAAAGACGGCAGGTTATTATTTTCGGTGCCTAGTCCATAGGAACTCCACGCGCCGAGTGAAGGGCGGGTGGCCAGGATGCTGCCGGAATGGAGGAGACTACGCGCGGGGGTGTGCGTGGGGTTGAAGGTGTACATCGAGCGGATGACACAGACTTCGTCGATGACGGAGGCTAACTGGGGGAGTAACTCGCTGACTTCGATGCCACTCTGTCCATATTTGTTAAAGGCGAACGGACTGGGCAACAGCCCGCCAGTTTGGCGCTCGGTGCGTAAATCGACCGAGCCGGGGCGTTGACCTTGGAACTTGAGTAACGCGGGTTTGGGGTCGAACATATCGACGTGCGAGGGTCCGCCGGCGAGAAAGAGGAAGATGACGTGCTTCGCCTTGGCGGGGAGCGCCGGGCCGGAGTAATGACCCAGGACATTGCCGGCCCGGGCCGGAGGTTGAGCCAGTGCGGCAGCGAGGCCCAGATTCTGGAGTAAGTCACGGCGGGTCATTTGCGGAACATCACCTCGTTGGTGGAGAGAAGCACATGGGCGTACTCGTCGATATCGCTGTGGGCCACGTAACTCAGAGCCAAGTCGAGCTCTTTGGGGGTGGGTTCGCGGGCCAGTATCTTGCGATAGAGTTCCCTGATCTTGGCGGTCTGGTCAGTCTCTTGAAGATTCTTGGCGAGTAACTGGGCTTGAGCTCGCAGGAAAGTACCATTCATTACGAAAAGTTGTTGCAGCGGAGTGATCGTCAGGTCGCGGCCGGGGCTGGTTTGGGAGGCATCGGGGAAGTCGTAGATCTTGAGGAGGCCATTTAAGCCCCCGCGAGCCACGCGGCCATATATGGTGCGGCGGCGGTTGGTTTCGAGGTCCAGGTCCTGGGAGAGGCCGTAGAGTCTATCGTCCAGATTGCCGGCGACGCGCAGGATGGAATCACGATAGGCTTCAATGCCGAGCCGCTGCGGATTCATGCGCCAAAGGAGGCTATTGGTTTGATCGGCCTTGTCGCCATCGAGGCGGCGGACGCTCGATTGCTGGTACGTGGCCGATAACATGATCTCGCGATGCAGCCATTTTAAGGACCAGCCATTTTGGATGAAGCGGGCGGCTAAGTCATCGAGTAACTCGGGGTGGGTGGGCTTTTCGCCTTGGGTGCCGAAGTCGCTGGGAGTGGCGACGAGCGGCTTGCCGAAGTGCCAGCCCCAAACACGATTGACGATGATGCGGGCGGCCAGCGGGGCACCGTCGCTGAAGAGTTTCTGAGCAAGGTCCGCTCGGCCAGAGCCGGGGCCGAGTTTGGGGTCGGTCTTCGAGAGCACCGAAAGGAAATGGCGGGGAGTTACTTCGCCGGGCGAAGTAACGCTGCCGCGGAGTAAGACGGGTAGGTCGCGCGATTCGCCGGCTTTGTAGTGAATCCAAGTGTAATTGGTATCGGAGCCATCGACGTATTGGGCGGCGTCGTAGACGGTGTTCATGAAGGGTTCGGCGGAAGCGCCGGGGCGACGGCGGCCGGTGGAATCGGCGACAACTTTGGGCGCGTCGGGTGGCTTGGGGGCGGGTACGGGCCTGGCCGCGGGCTCCCGCCAGTATTTTTCCAGATTCTGCACTAACTTTGGATACCGTTCGCGTAACGTTTCGGCTTCCGCGCGCAGCTCGGCGATCTCTTTCTTCCAGATGACAACCCGCTCCTCAGAACCGATGACGGTGGTGGGTTCGCCGGTAAGGACGTTACGGGAGTACGCCAGGTCGAAGAGCCGTCGCTCTAGCCACTGGTAACGCTCCTCCACTTGCGGGTCGACTTCGAACACGGGCCGCTCCGAGCGCATGGTGGAGGCAAAGACTCCGGCCAGGCCGTAATAGTCCTTGGTGGGGATGGGATCGAACTTGTGATCATGACACCGGGCACAGGCGACGGTGAGTCCGAGAATGCCCCGCGAGACGGCGTCCACGCGCTCGTCCCAATCGTCGGTGAGGAAGGTGTAAATGACGTCCAACGAGAGACGCTGATCCTTATGATAGACGGGGGCCGCGCCTAAATAGCCGAGCGCGCGTAAGTCCTCGCGTTTGGTGGCCGGCATCAGGTCAGCGGCGAGTTGTAACTTGATGAAACGGTCGTAGGGCTCGTCGCGATTCAAGGCTTCGATCACCCAATCACGATAGCGCCAAGCGTAGGCATACGGGGGGTTAGTGGCTTCGGAGGTGGGGTTATCTTCGGCGTAGCGAGCGACATCGAGCCAGTGGCGTCCCCAGGCTTCGCCATAGTGAGGCGAAGCGAGTAAGTGGTTGATAAGTTTGGCGTAAGCATTCGGCGACTTATCGTTGACAAAGGCTTCTACCTCCTCGTAAGTGGGCCGCAGACCGAGTAAGTCGATGTAGGCGCGTTGCACCAGGGTTCGAGCGTCGGCGCGCGGCGAGGGGGCGAGCTTCTTCTCTTCGAGTTTGGCGAGTAAGTAGTAGTCGAGCTTGCGGCGCGGCCAAGTGGTGGCGCGCAGCTTAGGCGCTGGTGACTCCTGGACCGGTTGGAAGGCCCACCACTTGCGCCCCAGCTCAACGGACATGCCTTTCAAGGGAGCCGTGGCAGTCGTCGCCGCATCGACGCGGGGATCGACCGCGCCGGCCGCGATCCAGCGTTCAAAGCTCTCGATAATGGGTGACGCGAGTTTGCCGCTAGGGGGCATCTGTAAGTCGGCGTCTTGATAGGTGAGGGCCGCCAGAAGGCGGCTTTGGGCAGGTTTACCCGGAATGAGAGCAGGGCCTGATGCGCCACCTTTCATCAAGCCGGCCTTGGTGTCGAGCACCAAGCCACCCATGGGTGACTTCATTTTGGACGAGTGGCAGCTGTAGCAGCTAGTGGCCAGCACGGGCCGGATCTTGGTCTCGAAAAGGTCGGGACTCTGGGCCAGAGTAAGTAGAAGTAGTAACATCATCCTCTCGCGCGGACCGTGTGGCGTTTGGCGGTGAAGCGGGCGTTCAGATACTCGCCCATGTTGACGTCACCGGACATCTCGCCGTCTTTGAGCGTGCCAGTGAATTCGTACTGTAGCGAATCCCCATGGCTCTCGCTGACGCTGCTGGCAATGCGGACCTGATTGCCGCCGATGGTGCCAGAGAGATCTCGTGAAAGGAAGTCGCCTTGATGGGTGCCTTCGAGTTTGCCGTCCTGTTGCTTGAGGTGAAGGACGTGTTGTGAGGCGCTGGCGAGGAAGTGGATATGCACATCCCAACGTCCGGAAAGGTCGGTAGCGGGCGGCGCAGTAGGCGGGGGCGTAGACTGCATTGGCGGTTTGGTGAGGGTGGCGAAAAGACGCTCCGCAACGATCTTCTCATCGCCGTTGATCATCATGTAAGGGACGACAGCGAGGCCGTTATCGCTTGCGCCGGTGGGCAGCGCGATGCGCGGTTCGGTGGTGAAGAGATGCTTGGCGACAACGCGGCCGGTGACGCCGAGCTTGGCTGGGTCCCAGCGAATGTTGAGCGTGGGGTGCTTGTTCGAAAGGCCTTCGGGCATCTTGACCGAGGTGGTGACGCCGGGGATGGCTTCGACGCGCTTGGCCACGTGGTCCAGCCGCTGCAGCCACAGCTTCCATTCGGCATCGTGGTCACGCTTGAACCACATTTCCACGGCCATCAGCATGCCCATGGCCTCTTCCTTGCCGATCTTGAGGGCGCGGGCAAAGCCGTGGTGGGGCGAACTGTGGACCCAGGCCGCTTGAATAAGGTCCTTACGGCCGAGCAACAAGCCGGCGGTCTGCGGACCGCGAATGCACTTACCGCCGCTATAGGCGACCAGGGTGGCGCCCTTAGCCAAGTGGACATTGGGCACAGTGAGTATCTCGGCGGCCGCGTCGACAAAGACCGGCACGTTGCGCTTCTTGGCCATGTCGCAGATGACTTGCGTGGTGAGCGGGCCACTCTCGGCATTGGGTCCAGCGAGGATGTAGATCATGGCCGTGCGTGGGCCGAAGGCGGAGTCCAACTCCTCGACGGTGCTGGATTCGACGATGCGCGCTCCGACCGCGCGGACCGCAGCGTCGTAGACGTTGCGCGAATGGCGCGGGATGATAACTTCGTCCTTCGGAAAGCCGGTGAGGTTGGGCAGGCGAACGTGGAGGTCGGGGTTGCCGCCGGCGATGCAGGCGGCGGTGGCGTGCGTGATGGCGGCGGAGCAACCGCAGGTCACCATGCCAAACTCGGCGTGGGTGAGTTCGGCGAGGCGCGCGCCAATGCCGGCCATCATCTCGTCAATGTGCACATGATGTTGGGCGGCCTCCGTCATCGCTGCGCGCACCGCGGGCAACATAGTGCTGCCGCTGATGATGGTGAAAGTGCCACGGGCGTTAATGAGTGGCTTGACGCCGATGGATTCGTAGAGGGTCGAGCCCAACGTCAATCCTTTCGAAGGAGCCGCTTGCGCGCTGCCCGGGAGGAAGCTACCGAGGAAGCCGCCGAGGGCCGAGCTACGGAAGACATCGCGCCGGGGCAAGCGTTTAGAGAAAAATTCCTTCATTCATCTACTTTACGCGCTTTTGATTTCGGTCCAAAGCCGATCGCGCAGACGCTGGGCGGCGGGGGGCATAGTGCGAAGCCAAACGGCGCGATCGAGCACAATCGCGGCAGGGAAGAGCAGCGGGTGATCGCGGAGATTGGCGGGCAGTAAGTCGCGGACCCCGGCAAGTACGGGGCCCGTCTTTTCGGCGATGACACAGGCGGCGGCGATCTCCGGTTGCAGCAGGAAATTGATGAAGCGATGGGCGGCTTCGGCGCGCGGGCTCTCGCGCAGGATGACGGCCGATTCGGCATAGCGCACGAAGCCTTCGGTAGGGTAGACGAACTCTAGTTGGGGCGCGTCGTTCATCACGGGCAGCATCGTCGTGGTCCACATTTGTGCGGCAAGCACGTCGCCGGCCATCACTTGATCGCGGACCTCGGCGTTGAGGTAGGCGCGCAGGAGAGGCTTCTGGCGAATGGCTTCGCGTTGGGCGGCGCGGAGCTCACCCTCGCCAGTGGCGTTCCAGCTATAACCAAGTTTTACCAGGCAGGCCCCAAGGACGTCGTCTTGGGCGTCGAGCATGGTGAGGCGTCCGGCGACTTTGCGTTCCCAAAGGTCGGCCCAGCGTGTGATGGGCCCGAGCTGTTTCTTGTTATAGACGATGCCAGCTGAAGTGCTCATGTAAGGCACGGAATGTTTGAGCTGCGGGTCCCATTCCGGCGTTTGGAAGCTTTCGGCCAAGTTCTTGAGGTTGGGTAACTGCGAATGGTCGAGCGGTGCGAGTAAGTTGTAGTCGCGCAGCGGGGCGATGTGGTGGTTAGTGGGAAAGATGACGTCCCAACCGCAGTTACCGGTGAGGGCTTTGGCGAGTACTTCGTCGGAGCTCTCAAAGACGCCGTAGCGAACATGGATGCCGGTGAGGCTTTCAAATTGGGCGATGGTGTTCGGGCCAATGTAGTTCGACCAGTTGTAGACGTTGAGGCGCGGTTGGCTGCTGCGGCGGCAACCGGCGAGTCCGGTGAGCCCGGCGAAGAAGAGGGTGCGGCGGTTCATGGCTTCGCTTGCAGCCTTTCGGACAGCAGGATGAGGACGCCGAGGCCGAGGACGATGATGGTGGAGACGGCATTGAGCACGGGGCTTACTCCGCGGCGCGCGGTCGCGTACATCACCATCGGCAAGGTTTCGGAGTCGACGCCCGCCACCATGGAGGTGATGACGAAGTCGTCGAAGGAGATGGTGAAGGCGAGCAATGCGGCGCTAATGATGGCGGGGGCGAGTTGGGGCAGAGTGACTAAGTAAAAGGCTTCGAATTCGTTGGCGCCGAGGTCAAGGGCTGCCTCTTCCAGAGTCGCGTCCATGGTGCGCAGGCGCGCGATCACGACAATGACGACATAGGCCAAGCAGAAACTGACGTGGGCCATGATCACCGTCAACATGCCCAGTTGCAGGTTGAGAAAATGAAATAGCCATTGATAGAAGGCCAGCAGTGCAATGCCGGTGACGATCTCTGGAGTCATGAGGGAAAGATACAGGGTGCTGGAGACGGCCGGTGATTTGCGCTTCCAGAGGGCGTAGGCACAGAGCGTGCCAGCGATGGTGGCGAGCACGGTGGCCGCGCCGCCGATCAGTAGCGAGTTGAGCGTCGCTTCGCGTATGGCAAGGTCGCCGAAGGCTTGGGTGTACCAGCGTAGCGAAAAGCCTTCCCACTTCGTGAAGCGCGATTGATTGAAGCTAAAGACGGAGAGGACCAGTAGCGGTAAGTGCAAAAAGGCGTAGACGAGGATGGCGTATAGAGTAAGTGGGCGCATTTAAAGTTACGCAAGATCCCCTCCCTCACGGTCGGGGTTCTGTTTGAATTGCTGTCCAGTGAGCAAACAGAACCCCGACCGTAAGGGAGGGGATGTAAAGGCAAACATCTAGAGTAAGTCCCCACCGCTTGAGCGTTTGGAGACGAGATAGAGCAGGCCCAGGGTAAGAGCCATCAGGAACAACGAAAGTGCCGCGCCGAAGGGCCAATCGCGCGCCGTGGTGAATTGATTTTGCACTAACGTGCCGATCATGATGCTCTTGCCCCCGCCCATCAAGTCAGGCGTCAGATAGGCCCCCAGGCAGGGGATGAAGACTAAGATGCTGCCGGAGGCGATACCCGGTCGGCAGAGGGGCAGGGTGATGCGGGCGAGAGCCGTGAGCGGGGGCGCGCCGAGGTCGGCGGCCGCTTCGAGCAAGGCTGGATCCAGCTTCTCGAGGTTGGTGTACAGCGGCAGCACCATGAAGGGCAGGAAGCCGTAGACGAGGCCGAGAATAACGGCGAAGTCGTTGTAGAGGAGGGGCAGTGGCTCGCTGATGAGCCCGGTGGAAAGTAAGGCGGTGTTGATGAGGCCGGTGTCGCGTAAGAGAAACATCCAGGCGTAAGTGCGGATAAGGAAGCTGGTCCAGAACGGGAGCATGACCAGCTGTAAGTAGAGGCCTCGACGTGGTCCGGAACGCGAGATAAATAAGGCCAAGGGGAAGCCGAGCAGTAGGCAGATGGCGGTGGAGACACCGGCGACCCAAAAGGAGCGCCAGAGTATTTTCAAATACAGCGGATCGGCGATGCGTAAGTAGCTTTCTAGAGTCCAAGGTAGGGCGACGCCGCCGTAGGCACCGCGGCTTTGCAGGCTGTAGACCGCGACAATTACTAAGGGAACGAGGAAGAGCATAGCCAGCAGGACGACGCTGGGGGTGAGGAAGGCCAGGCGGAGGGTCTTCATCGAGGTAGATGTAACTCGTCGGCGGGATGCCACCAGACGTGGACCTGGTCAC
>JAYVRS010000046.1:0-2662 GCA_043776185.1 Bryobacteraceae bacterium
TCGAGTTTCATTTGCCATTGAAGCCGCAGCCCGCGTCGGGAACCCATGCCCACGTGCCGTTTGATACCCTCGGCGTCTTCATCAACGGAATGCCGATTCCCAACTACTTCGAGGCCTCCTCGTATCGGGGACAGAATCTTTGGCATTATGATCCGATTGCGGCTAGCCCGGCCCGGCCCGGTTTGATCGAAGGTTTGGTTGCCAATCGGGGCAAGCATTCTCCGATCATCGGCTTCGCTCTCGACGGCTACCCGATTTATGGACCGTGGGCCGCTGAAGGCAGGATGCGCTCCAGTTACCAGTGGCGAAAGATCACCGCTCGCGACTCGCTTCCCAATGGCACGGTCCTTGCGCCGGGCCAGACCGGGCCGGCGGTGACGCCCCAACATCCCCTGGGAACCTTTGCCGAGGACTATGAATACGTCCCCGGCTCCGGCGATCTCGACCAGTACAACGGGCGAATCGCCAAGACGCCGGATTACCCGGATGGCACTTACGCTTACTTTCTCACGACGAACCGGGAAGGCGGGTTAGCGTATCCTTACTTGTTGGCGCACGAATACTGCGGTCAGTTCGGAGCGCCACCGGGCCCAGCCAACGTCGCGAGAAACAATGGCGTCCTCTTCCAGGCCACCGGCCAGAATGAGAAACTTCTCCGCTTCCAAATTGCCGATACCGCGGGCCGCCCCCTCCGCTTCCTTGAGAACGTTCATGAACGCCCGCTTCACGTGTTGGTGGTTTCCGGGGACCTCGCCACCTTCGCCCATATCCATCCTGAGGTGACGCCCTATGGTTGGTGGGAAGTGACGCACACTTTTCCCAGTCCAGGCACCGGCGCCGGACGCTACCGGATCTATGCCGATTTCACGCCGCCCGGCGGAAATCAGCGGATTGCGCATTTCGATCTACAGGTCCCAGGCCGGGGATCCGCGATGGAGACGCTTCTCGACGAACCTCGCGTCGTGCTCGAGAACGCCGACCACCTGCGCGCGGGCGAAGATACCGAGCTAGTGTTTCGCGTCAAAAGTCCGATTGCGGATTGGCGACCCTATCTGGGCGCCTGGGCGCACGCGGTGATCGTGGGCGACAAGCTGTCGAGCTTTCTGCATGCCCACCCGATGGAGACTGGTCTCAGTGCCATTCGTCTCAGCGAGGCTCACACGCACACCCCGGAAGCGCTGGGTCCCCCGCCTGAGCGGATTCGCGTGGCGGCGGTGTTCCCCACGGCGGGGCGCTACAAGGTCTGGTTGCAGTTACAGGCCGGCGAAACGGTGGAGACCACCCCGTTCGTCATCCAAGTGGCGACTCCGGTGCGCCGGAGTTCTGCCGCAAAGATCCCTGCCGGAGCCATTGCCGTCCAGATCACCCCCGCTGGCTTCGATCCGGTCCGCGTCGCGATTCCCGCCCACCGTGCGGTGACGCTGGCCTTCATCCGATCCGGCCAGCCGAACTGCAGCCATCGAGTTGTATTTCCGGAGTTGGGCTTAACCCGGGAAGTCCCGCTGGGTGGCATCGCGCTGGTCGAGTTGCCCGCCCACGCACCAGGCGAGTTGCGATTCACCTGCGGCATGGGGATGTATCGCGGCAGCCTGATGGTGAGGGGTGGCCTGTCGTCGTTAACCATAACAAAATCGGCGGACTCAGGCCCCGGCAATGGAAAGTGATTATGGCGCACGCCACGAAAATGCCACCCAGTCGGTGCCATGGATTCCCAGAGGGAGGGGCGGCGGTTCGGTAGGTGACGAGTCCGAGGGATTTCGGGGGGGCCATCGCCCTCGGGATTCGCTGGGCGCACCCTACGGGTAAAGCAAGAACTGTTGGCGCAGTTGCGACCAACGGTCTAGCGCTGGTTCCCAGGATTGTTGAATGGATTTGGGGTCCTGGAGCGCTTGGATGGCCGCGACCGTCTGTTTGTGGCCGATGAGCTTCAGGTTCGCGGGGAAGTCGATCTTGCCGGGGTAAAGGGTGTTGAGGGCGACGCAGAGTTCGAGCCCGAGTCGGGTCGAATCGAAAGCTTCACGATCGGTGATAACGAAGCGCACGCCTTCGATGGATTGCTTGGCAAAGTAAGAGGCTTGGGGCGTGAAGCGGGTCGCGTAGACGCGGACGCCGGGCAGGGTTCGACGGTTCAGATAGCCGGCTAGCTGTGCGCCATGAATCCAGTCGGCACCGACTTGTTCAAAGGGCGCATCCGTGCCGCGGCCGACGGAGTAGTTCTTGGAATACTCGATCATGGCGACGCCGGGATAGAGCAGGGCGGCATTTAAGGAGCGCATGTTGGGCGACAGGTCTACCCAGAGTTGGCCGGTGGTGTCGAACCAATCCTGCCGATGCCAACCTTCCATGCGCACCACTCTCAGCCGGGCGGGTTTGGGCAAGGATGCATTGATGAGGCCAGCGAGTTCACCCAAGGTCATGCCGTGACGCACGGGCATCGGAATCGTGGCGACAAAGGAGACGAGGTCTTCGTCCAGCAGGGGACCTTCGACGTGGCGGCCACCGATGGGATTGGGCCGGTCAAGCACGTAGAAAGTGATGTCGTTTTCGGCGGCGGCCTCCATGGCATTCTTCATCGTGGAGACGTAAGTGTAAAAGCGGGCACCGGCGTCTTGAATGTCGAAGACCAAGGCGTCGAGCCCTTGCAAATGCCGGGGATTCGGCT
>JAYVRS010000047.1:0-2661 GCA_043776185.1 Bryobacteraceae bacterium
GGGCATGCGCTTGAACGAAGCGCTCCGCATCGCCATCCAGATCGCTGAAGGCCTGCGACGTGCCCATTCGGCAGGCATCGTTCATCGCGATCTGAAGCCCTCCAACATCATGGTCGGCGACGAGGGCCAAGTGAAAATTCTCGACTTCGGCCTCGCCAAATTGACCGAAAAAGCCGAGATCTCGGCCGACGAGGCCACGCGCACTCTGCGAGTGGAGACCGAAGAGGGCACCATCCTCGGCACTACGGCCTATATGTCGCCGGAGCAGGCCGAAGGGCGCAAGCTCGATGCCCGCACCGACATCTTCAGCTTTGGCACGGTGCTCTACGAGATGCTCACCGGCCGCAAGGCTTTCGTGGGCGATACGCGAGTCGCCACGGTGTCGGCGATTTTGAAGGAAGAGCCGAAGCCGGTGGAGAACATTCCCGCTGAACTCGACAAGATCCTGCGTCGCTGCCTCCGCAAGGATCGCGAAAAGCGCATCCAGCACATGGATGACGTGAAGCTGGCGCTGGAGGACGTGCGCGAGGATTCGGAATCGGGAAACTCGACGGCGGCAACGCCGGCCGCGCCCGCGCGGCCCCGTGTCTACATCGCTGCCGGATTCGCGCTGGCTGCGTTGGCCGGGGGCTACTTCTGGTGGCAGTCTCGCGCCACGGCACCCGCAGCAACCGGCTACACGTTGCGGCAGATCACTTCGGACGGGAAATTCGCCACCACCCCAGCGCTCTCGCCAGATGGCAAGTTCATCGCTTACGCCAGCGATCGCCAGTCCGAAGGCAACCTCGATCTCTGGGTGCAGCCCCTGACCGCCGACGCCCGTCCGATCCGGCTAACCACCAACGCCGCCGACGACATGGCACCGGACTTCTCACCGGACGGCAGCAGTATCGTGTTTTATTCCAAGCGTGAAGGCGGGGGTATTTATACGATCCCCTATCTTGGAGGGGAGGAACGGCTGCTGGCCAAAGGGAAGATGATTGGCAGTGTGGTGCCCAGGTATTCTCCGGATGGGAAGTGGATCGCCTATTCGACCGGACTCTTGTCCGAGTCACAGGTAGTTGTCGTGCCAGCAGCGGGCGGTCCAACCAAGGTCTTGGCTACGAATTTGTCCAACGCGGAGTATCCGGTGTGGTCGCCGGACGGACGGCATCTGATCGCTCTAACCAGAAGACTTGGTGGTTGGTCGGTGATTCCGGCGGACGGCGGTCCAGCGACGGACATTGGAGGGAAACTACCCCAGGCGTTCGTATTCAGCTGGATTCCGGGCTTCTTACTCTGCAATTGGCAGAGGCAGGCCTGGGCGGTGCCGATTGAGGCGGACACCTGGAAGATAGGCACCCCCAGGAAGCTATTGGAATCCACCGCTGGTTTCTACTTTGGGAGGGCGACTGGCTTAAGGAACGAGGGCCCCGAGCAAATCTCTTTTGCGGGCCAAGCCTTCGCCTCTCATTTGTGGTCATTGGAGTTAGATTCCAATACGGGCAAAACGAAACGAGCACCTCAACTGATTGCACATACCGGTGGTGATCAGACTCGGCCCGCGCTGAGCGCAGACGGACAGTTCCTGGCATATTCCCAAGAACTGCTGGGACGAAGGGAGCTTCGAGTCCGAGACCTGCAAGCGGGCAAAGATACCCTGCTGGTCACTGGGAGTGGCCGGCCCAAGTTCTCGCCCGATGGCACCCACATTGCCTATCTCAACGGCGAAGGCGTGTTTTTGAGCGACCGGTCCGGGGGCGACACCGTAAAGTTGAGAGACGTAAAGCGTGGTTTCTCCGACATCTACGGCTGGCATCCCCGCGGAATCACGTATTGGGACGGCAGCCCGATACGGTTTTCCTTATTGGATCCGGTGAGCAAACAGCTTCGCGACTTGATTTCACACCCCAAGCTCAGCATTCATGGGGCGGAGCTGTCACCGGACGGAAACTGGCTAGCCTTCCACACCCCAGGACCATCTCGCGAACCCCTCTATGTCGCGCCGGTTCGCGACGGCAAAGCGGCTGGGCCGGACGAATGGATTCTCATCGCCGAAACTGCCGGTTTCAATCGGCGGCCGTGGTGGTCGTTCGATGGCAATCTCTTGTATTGGCTGTCCGACCGGGATGGCCCAGCGGGAATTTGGGCTCAGCGTCTGGGTCCGGGCAAACATCCGCAAGGAGCAGCGTTCCCGGTAATTCAGTTCCCGGAAACCCGCCGGGGCCCGAACACCGTGGGAGCAGCCGCTTTCGGACCGGGCGTCACGCGGGACCGTATCATCTTTTCCATGGACGAACGGTCCGGCGAGATTTGGTTGGCCGAGGCGAACCGGTAAACCCAGCCCGGCACGCGGGTTTGGGGTGCGAACTGATACACTAACCGAATCGCCATGATAGGCCGCACCATTAGTCACTATCAGATCCTTGAGCTACTTGGCTCGGGCGGCATGGGCGAGGTCTTTCAGGCGCGCGATACGCGGCTCAACCGGCTGGTGGCCATCAAGACCTTGCGGCCCGAACGCCTCAGCGAGGCGGTGCGCAAACAGCGCTTCATCCAGGAGGCGCAGGCCGCCTCAGCGCTCAATCACCCCAACATCGTCACCATCTACGATATCGGCCAAGCCGACGGTGTCGACTTTATGGTGATGGAGTACGTCCCCGGCGCGACGCTCGATGCCCG
>JAYVRS010000048.1:0-8818 GCA_043776185.1 Bryobacteraceae bacterium
CGCGACGACCCGCAAACGAATAGTGTTGGAATCTACCGAGATGAGGCTTGCGGGGTACGAATCGCCCGGCCTTTCGAGCGTCACCCGGAGACCGGACACGAAATTACGTCCGCTGATGGACAGCTCCGAGGTGATACCCGAGGGAATACTGCCAGGGGCGACATTCGTGATCACCGGGCCGTCACCATCGCCGGCAATCCGTAACCGGGCGGAAGCCCTTGTTCCACTCACACTGGTCCAGATCAGATCGGCATCATAGGGCGCCGTTCCGTAAGTCGTCGCCGTCACCAACGCCGATGTTGCGCTCTGCACCGCCACATCCTGATCGGGGACGGCGCGGCCTTGAATGGTCACCCGATCCCCGCGGGCGAAATCGCGCCCGGTGAGCGTCCAGGTGACCCGCTGATTGGCCGGTGCGGTCGCCGGAAGAACCTGGGTAATAGCCGGATTCATCATGGGTATCCGCGTTACGGTCAGCCGCGCGGCATTGATGGAGTCCATTCCCCCAGGGTTTATCGCCCGTACCAAAACAAATCCCGGCTCCAGCGTTACGGGGACCGTCATTTGACCGGGAGCGTAACGAATACGGTCTGTGGGCACCACCGACACCACTCTCCCGGTCTCCACGCTTTCAAACTGGGCATATGCCCGCTCCTGCAGATTCTCGCCACGGATCGTCACCGTGAAATTGCCCGATACTTGCCCCGCCGGCACTCTCAGCTCCGTTGGCGTGGCAGCCAACGTCACCGGTCGCAACATTTGGGTCAAAACGTCCAGACGGCGCGTCATCGTCACTTTCGAGGTGCCTGGTTCTTCAGCCCAAATCTCGTACAGCCCAACCAGGCTGCCACTTCCAAAGGACACTACCGTCGAGAACCGCCCCGACGACGAGGTGACATCGGTCTTGTTCGCCACGTTCCCGGTCGGCAAATGTTTCCAGTTGATTCTCACGGTTCGGCCGGGGCTGAAACCCTGGGCACCCACCAGAACCTCTCCGGGAGTCGTCAGCGCGATGCGGTTGAGAGTCAGCTCGATTGGCCCACTCGGTGGCTGTAGTGCCCGCTGCGTCCAAACGGTAATCAGGTTGCTGCCGATCCGGCCCTTGGTGTCCGTGACGTTTAATCGGATGTTGCACTCGCCTTCGGTTTCGATCGTATGCTCCACCACGACGCCGGTGCGTTTCTGGCCGCAAATGTCCCACTGATAACTGGCGATCTGTCCGTCAACAGCAACGCTGGTCGAGCCGTCCAGCCTCAGGCGGAACGGTGCCGTGCCACCAAGGTTGTAGCGGAGCGCGATGGCGGTTGCTGATAACGCGGTGGGCACGATACGGACTTGCGGTTTGCTTAACTCCTCAATCTGTTTCGCCAAGGCCACCATCTGATCGGCCAGCACATTCTTCACGGCGTCAAAGTTCGCATTGAACTGCCGAGCCTCGTTTTGTTCGAGGATATACTGATTGATCACCCATTGCCGGTCAAAGTAATTAAAGCCGCAGGGGTAACTGCTGCCCGCGCAAACCACACCGGCGGCTTGGCTGTCTGCCCAGCCACAGGTCCCCGTGTTTTCAGCGAACCATCCCCCCGGGCAAGTTTTTACCGGATTTTGTCCCTTCGACCGCCAATAGCGGTACCGTCGCATCTGTTCCGCGAGTTTCCGCTGATTCGACCCTTCGCTCAGCGTCCAGAAGGAGTTACCCAGAGCCTCGCCAACGCTGTCGGAGGCCTTAAAGACTCTGTCCACGGCAGTCGAGCAAATCGCATTGGCCGGAGTTACTTTAATCGCCAAACAGGCAACTTTGCCAGCCGTCTTTCCGACGCCTTTAACGATTCTCTGCCACATCAAAAGGGAGTTGCCGGCCTGAGACTGCGCGAGGACTTCTTTGCCATCGCACAAAACATCCGTGGCGATTTTGACGGCGGTCCACTGATCGTAGACCGCCGCTTGTTGGCCAAAACGGATTGCGGAAGTTAGCGTAACTACCTTGTCCACGTCGCCGATCCTTTGATAAACCTCGCAGAAAGAGCCGAGCGGCGTCAGTAACGAACTCCGCTCCCCGCGGCTCTTGGAAGCTACTTCGGACCCGATTTCCGAGGCTACGGCCTCGGCCGGGCCAGGCTTCACCAGAGCAAACCAGCCAGCGGTAAGGATCGTGACTACCGCTTTGCCATCCGTCACCTCCAGCGGCACGTCCACCCAGCGGTCCAGGCCGCGGTCAAAAGCGACCGCCGAGACGCCTTCCGCGGCGGCCGAGGGCACCTCGAGCGAGACCGCTACCCCGCTGTCGGCGGGATCGAAGTCGACGTGCAAGGGAAGCCCTACAATCATCTGCCCTTCCGGAAAGGTGCGGAAGGTGGGGTTGGCGGTGCTCACTTCCACCCAGGACGGAGGGGTCCGGCCCGGCAGGGAGCGAACCGCCAACCGCACCGGGAAGCCGTCGGCTTCGCCGTTGTAAGAATACTCTTCGCCCGGAGCGCGGAAGCCCGTCTCGAAGAGCTTGGTGCGGACCGTCCCCGCCGCCAGAAGTAGGGAGGCCGCTGATGCGGCGCGTGCCGGCGCCGTGGCGTCAGCCTCCTTGAGCGCGGCTTCGAGGGGTGCCTCGGCCAAGATCCGGATCGAAGCCCCGCCCTCCAGGGCTCCGCCAAACAACTCACCCAATCCGGCCTCCGGAACCAGTCCGGGCCCGGCCTGCACTGTCGCGGACCGAAGTGTGTTGCCCGTCGCCGAAAGTAGGTCCAGGCGCACCGGCTGTGCATCCACCGCCTCCAAGCGGATGACTACGCGGTCTCCCGGCCCGAACCGCTCGCCAGAAGGGATCACGGTGGCTGTGTTCCGCTTCGGGGCCAGCGGAACCGCCCGCCCTTCCTGGGATTCGAGCTCCACCAGCAGCCGCCGGTCCGCTTCCACTTCCACCCAGGAGGCCTTGGCGAGATCCTCAGCGGCAAGCAAGGTGTTCAAGGGGATGCTGAGGAGCGTCTGTCCCTCTCGCAGATATCCAGCCTTGCCCAGTAGCGTCCCGTCGCTGGCGCGCACCACGACCAGCAAATCGGCGCCTTCCTCCGACGGGTTGGCGATCAGGATCGTCCCTGACTCTGCGGCCAACCCCTCAGGTACCGTCACCGTTGCCTGCCATTTCGCCCCGGGCTGTTGATCCTCCACTCGCTGGGCGCGTTGCACGGTCATGGCGCCGCTAGCGTCGCCGTGCAAACCGACCACCACCACATTGACGTCGGCTTGGATCTCGGCCCACCCTCGCGTCAGGCCGTCCACCTTCGAGACGCTCGCAAGATCCACCGCGACTTGCGCGAAAGGCTCGGCGCGGAAGGGAAAGTTGCCCAATAGCGTCCCGGCATCGTCGAAAACGCGAATGCTCCCGGTCGCCGACTGGTCCGAGACATTGGCGATGAACGCGGAGGAGCCAGATTCCCCGGTCAGCTTCAAGTTGGCGAACCAATGGCGCCGGCCCGCGGTGGTGAGCGCTCGGTAGTGGGCCGCCTGCTCGGTCTGCCGCCGACGCAGCCAAGCCTCGACCGTGATCTCCGACCGCGCATCGATTTGGGCCCACCCCTCGAAGTTCGCACCTTCCTGGAGCATCCTGCCCAGCTTCAGCCGGGTTGTTCCCAGTGGTGGTACCGATTCGAATGACGTGGCGATCAGTCGTCCTGCGGCGTCCATCAGGCTCACCGCGACGGTCACATCTTTGTCGCCGCTGCCGTTTTCCAACGCCACTTCGGTCTCAAACTCACTGGTGGACCGCACCAAGGGCAAAAAGTAAGTCTCCGCCTGAACGGCCGAGCAGAGCAGCATAAAGAGCGCGAAAAAATTGAAGGGCCTGGAAAGCATAGATACAAGAGCTATCGGTGCCTTATACGACGGTCACTAGATGGGACTATCCCTTACGGCCCTAGGACTCCCGTACTCTACTGGTCTACATTCCCAGCGACGATCACCTCCTTATGTCCACGCGCGTCTCGCTCTTTGCACTTCCGGTTCTGATGACTCTGTTCTCCTGTGCCGGTTCCGCTCAGCAACTGAGTCGCGTTTTGCTGACCACTTCGCAACCTCCGGCGAATTGTGTGGCCCCCCAGTCGGCCGCTTGGCTCACCCTGGCCGACTCGCAGATGGTGTTCTGGTTCTTGGTGGACAACGTTCCAGCCGGACAAGGGCCATCGCTCATCTTGCGGACGGGGGATGGCACCAGTCTGGCGGAAATGACTTGGCAGCCGGTGCGGACCGCAGGCAGCTACTGTTTTTCCTGGGCGCTTCCCATTTCCACCATGCCTCGGTCGTGGATTGGCCGGTGGTCCGCACGGGTCAACATGGGCGGCCAAGCCATGGGCAGCTTCTCGTTTCCACTTTACGCCGAGGCTCCCAAGAGCATGGGTGTGGTGACGACGGTGGCGGGAACGGACTGGTCCTTCTCGGCGACGGTGCCACCGAAGGAGCTCGCTTTGGGCGCTCTGTGCGGCTTGGCGAGCGACAGCCGCGGGAATACCTACGTGGCCGACCTCTACAATCAAGTGATCGTCCGCTATGCATTGACAGGTCCGGCGGAAATCTTCGCGGGCAATGGACGGGCCGGTTACTCCGGTGACGGCGGGCCTGCCGTGAATGCCTCGTTTTTCTTCTTCGACACCTGTTCGTTGGCTTTCCACCCCAACGGCGCCTTGCTGGTGCCGGACACCGCTAACCATCGCATTCGTGCGGTATATCCCGACGGCCGAATCGAAACGTTCGCCGGCACCGGGCAGCCTGGCTTCTCCGGCGATGGCGGCGCGGCGAAATCTGCCACGCTCCAGTGGCCCACCGCCGTGGCGGTTGATCGTCGCGGAAACGTGTTCATCGCCGATTCCAACAACTTCCGGATCCGGCGGGTTACCCCCGACGGCGGTATTTCTACCTATGCTGGAACGGGCGCTAAAGGCTACGGCGGAGACGGTGACGACGCTTATCGGGCCGTCCTCGACTTCCCTCGCACGATCGCCACCGATGATGCCGGCAACCTGTTTATCGGAGACAATGCCCGAGTTCGCCGGGTAAGCCCTGAAGGCGTGATTACGACGGTGGCAGGCACTGGCGTGGCCGGCTACTCCGGGGATGGGGGGCCCGCCACGGCTGCCACCCTTGATCCGATCACCGGGCTCACCGTTGATAACTTGGGGCGGTTATATGTTGGCCACGGGCGTAGCCTGGACACCTTTGTCCGCGGGTACTCGGCTATCCGCCGTATCGCCGCTTCCGGTGTCATTTCGACGCTGGCGGGCAACGGCGATGCGGGCTTTAGCGGTGACGGAGGACCCGCGACGTTGGCGAAACTGAACCGGCCTGCGCAGGTGGCGCTCGACCAAGCCGGAAACCTGTTGATTGCGGACGGCGAGAATGGCCGCGTGAGACGGGTGAGCGGGGCGGGAACTATCGAAACCGTGGCCGGAAATGGCGGTTACCGCTTCGGAGGCGACAAGCGTCCTGCACCCTCCGCGTCCTTCTTCTATCCCAGTGGTATTAACTTTGGGCCGGATGGCTCCCTCCTGATTGCCGACACCCTAAATAACCGCATCCGCCGTGTCGGCGCGGACGGATTGGTGACCACGGTCGCCGGAAAAGGCGCACGGGCTTTCGATGGTGACGGCGGACCTGCGATCGACGCCAGCCTCCGGGTTCCTCACCTCGTTGCCCCCGATCGCCATGGAAATATCTTTATTGAGGACGTCAATTTCATTCGGCGAGTCTCCCCCGATGGCTTGATTTCGATTCCTGCCATCTTGCCGGAACCGATCACCGGCCTACAAGCGGCGGGTAGCCTCGTCTATGGTTCACTGCTCAGCGGCCGTATCTTCCGGATGGACCAGCAAGGTGGCGGCAGCACCATCACCAACAGCATTCCCCAAGGCCGCCTGATCGCGTTGACCGCGGACGGCGTGTCCTATGTGTCCGACCAGAAGCGAAACCAGATTTGGAAGGTTCAGCCGAACGGCAATGTGAGCGTATTCGCCGGCTCGGGACTGCGAGGCTTAGCTGGCGATGAGGGTCCGGCGACCGAGGCCGCCATCGATCTAACCGCCGGTACGGACGGCTGCTTCGATCGCGAAGGGAACTTCTACTTCATCGATTCCGGCAACCTCCGCATCAGGCGTGTCGACCCCCGGGGCATCATTCGCACCGTCGCCGGCGATGGCACTTGGAACATCCCCGCCGAGGGCCGCCCCGCTCTCGAGACCGGCTTCTCGTTTCTGCCAACTGTTGGCTTCACCGTGCCACAGCAGCGGGGGCTGGCCATCACGGATACCGGCGTTCTTCACATGTCGGACCCCGAGAGTTTCCGCATTTTCGCGATCCGGCCCGGTGCCGCCGCCGTTACCGTTGCCACCGAACCGCTCACTTTCGTGGCTCGATCCGGCGGGGACTTTTCCTCGCGCCAAACCATCCCGCTCACCGGCACCATTGCCGGTCTTGCTTACACCGCCAGTGTGTCCCCCGCGAACGGTGCCTCCTGGCTGCGCGTTTCTACTTCCCGGGGCCAACTTCCCGCCACGGTCGAGGTTTGGGCCGACCCCACCAATCTCCCCGAAGGAACCTACGAAGCGTCCATCGTGATCGATGTTCCCGCCGGACAACCAGCCCGCAACGTCGTTGCTGTGCGCTTCACGGTGGCCGCGCCCGCCGGCGCCCGCATGGAAGTCAGCCCGGCCCAATTAACTTTTGACCTATCCAACGCCTCGGGTCCTGAGTCGCAGACGATCGTGATCGCCAACCGCGGCAGTGGCGCTGTCGATTACTCCGTCAACCTCACGGGAGCTGCCGTGCGCGGTCTGGGTCTCGCCTCGCAGGAAGGAACAGTCACTCCCGTCTCCAACGGCTCGGCCGTGCTTACCGTGGATCCCACCGCGCTCGCGCCAGGCAGTTACGCCACTACCATTACCGTCTCCGACGGCTCCGGATCGTCGGTGGCCATTCCCGTAACCATCAATGTCTCAACCGGCCGCCCCGTCATGCGGCTGTCGCAGAAGGGTCTCGCCTTCGAGACGGTCGAACCGGCCGGCACCGAACAGGCGCAGCCAGTGCATGTACTCAACGTTGGCACCGGCGTCCTCAATTGGACCGCGTCGGCAGCCACCGATCCTGCCGATGGCGGCTGGCTGGTGGTGACACCAGCCTTCGGAACCACCGATGCCGAAGGACGCATACCGGAGTTGCGAGTTTCGGTGCGCAGTGACGGTTTACGTCCCCGCGCCTACCGGGGGCGGGTGTTGGTAACTCCCGCCGGCGCCGGCCAGCCTCAGACGGTAGACGTGGTGCTCGACGTCCTGCCGTCGGGAACCGCCGTCCGCCCGTCGCTCAGCAGTACGGGTGTGCTCTTCACGGCAGATCCTGGCGCGCCAACCCCCGGTTCGCCTAGTGTCGTGGTGTTCAATCCGCGCTCCACCTCGATGCGAGTGAGTGCGCGCGCGCAGTCGCTCGAGGGTGGGAGTTGGTTCAGCCCACTGCCGCTTGAAGCAGTGATTCCTGCACGAGGCCGTTTGGAGATCCGCATCCACCCGGACAAGAACCTGGGGCTCCTGTCGCCCGGCGTCCGCGAAGGCGTCATCAACCTGAACTTCGGCGACGGAGAGATGCGGCAGATTCGCGTCGTTTCCATCGTCACCGCCAAGCTCGCCAGGCAAGCCAAGCCATTCGGTCCGGAAGCGGCCACAGGCTGTAACCCTGCACAAGCGGCCATGGTGTTCTCGAACATTGGACCTGGATTCATCGCCGTGCGTGGCCGCCCGGTGCCGCTCGAGGTGCGCGTGGCCGATGAATGCGCGAGCGCCTTCACCCGCGGTTCCGTCGTCTTGTCATTCTCCAATGGGGATCCCGCCGTGCCGTTGACGTCCTTACGTGATGGTCGCTGGACCGGCACCTGGGTCCCACAGGCGTCCGCCGCCGGCGTCACCGTGAAGGGCGCCGCCGAAGACCCAACCCGGAACCTTCGAAGCCAAGTCAGCGTAGACGGCGCTATCTTGGAAAGGTGAACTCCTGGATTCCGCCAGCGCACGGGGTCACCCACGCCTATTGAGCCGGCCAACCCTAGAACCCGGCCGGCAGCAGCTCCACCAACCGGTTAGCCTCATCCCGCACCTCCCACCGCAAATACCGCCACGCCTCCTGGCCGTGCGCGATCAGTCGGCGATGGTCCAGCGTCACGGAGAACTCGCCCCCGTCGGGGTAATGGTACGCCTGCCAGCCGATCTGCCGGCCGGTGGCGGTCTCCCAAAGGCGCAAGGTGCCATCGGCGGAGGCTGAGAGCACGGTACGTCCGTCGGGGGAGAACGCGCAAGCCGTGACCTCATCGGTATGGCCTTCCAGGCGGAGCCGCTCATGGCCGGATTGGGCGTCCCACAGACGCAGGGTCTTGTCAGCGGAGGCTGAGAGCACGGTGCGTCCGTCGGGGGAGAACGCGCAAACCGTGACCCCATCGGTATGCCCCTTCAGGCGCAGCCGCTCGTGGCCGGATTGGGCGTCCCAGAGGCGCAGGGTCTTGTCAATGGTGGCCGAGAGCACTGTACGTCCGTCGGGGGAGAACGCGCAACCCCAGACCCTATCGGTATGGCCCTCCAGCCGCAGCCGCTCGTCGCCGGATTGGGTGTCCCAGAGGCGCAGCGTCTTGTCGTCGGAGGCTGAGAGTACGGTGCGTCCGTCGGGCGAGAACGCGCAACCCCAGACATTAGCGGTGTGGCCCTCCAGCCGCAGCCGCTCGTGGCCGGATTGGGCGTCCCAGAGGCGCAGGGTATTGTCGAGGGAAGCCGAGAGCACGGTGCGTCCGTCGGGGGAGAACGCGCAA
>JAYVRS010000049.1:0-2656 GCA_043776185.1 Bryobacteraceae bacterium
GCCGCTTTGGCGGAGTTGAAGCGCGATTGAAACTGGTCGAGGTCAGCTTGCGCGCCAATGCCTTGGTCGGCCAGTTGGCGGGCCCGCCGGAAGCGCTGCTCGGCCTCCTGCATGTCGGCGGCGGCGCGGCGGACTTCGGGCGTCTCCTTCACATCGGTAACGCGATCCTTCTCGTCCTTGAGGCCCAACCGTTCCAGCGACTGGTGCAGTTGAGCATCCTGTTGAGCTAGCAGATAACGCTGCTCCTCGTCAGCAATGTGGGCCAGCAACTGGCCGGGGACGACCATATCGCCCAAGTCGATCTTGACGTCATCCACTTTGCCATCCACCTCGGCGCTAATAATGGCTTCCTCAAAGGGGAAAAACGTACCGACCGACTCCACCACCCGCTGAATGCTTTTTCCCACCGCCGTGGCCGACCGGACAACCACCGGGCCGGTGTCGACTTTCGCTTTCACCGGTGCCTCCTTCTTGCAGGCAGTGAGCAAAGTGAAAGAGAGGAGCAGGGCGACGGATTTCGGGAAGTCCATTAGGTTTAGTTTAGTTGCACTCGAGGTAGGCACGCGGCCGGAATTCGTCGGCCGCGCACTTTTCTGTACAGTAAAGGCTCTTTGTGGACGGCAAAGGTTACCGACTGCCGAGCTTCGGAGGCCGAAGCGAGCGGGCCACGCCATCGCACATCGGCCGAAACATCCGGTCGCCCGCGGAATCCTGATTTTCTTTAGTTGATCTTCAACTGCTGAATCTGCCCGCGCAGTTCCAGGATGAAGAGCTCGCTGGTCGCCTCGTCGAACACCATACTCACCGGCGTGATGAACGTGCCCGCCACCTGCGCCTCGGAGGTGTCGAAACGCAATAGCCTTCCCGGGGGAGCCGGGTTGGCGCTCTGATTCGCGCTGAACTCCAAAACGAAGAACTGAGCCCGCCCGCTGGGCCGGGGCCGCCACAACACGTCCGTGACGGAGGTGAGATTGAAAATGAAAGGTTCAGCCGCACCCGTTTCCGAGTTCACTACCAACACCCGGCCATTGCCGGCCGCGAACGGGAACCCGCTGAGGAAGCTGACGAGCACCGAATCACCGTAAATCCGCACGCTGGTGGGTACCGCATCGAGCACCGGCGGCCCCACGGGAGTCGGATTCGGGAGCGGACCAAATCGCGCCAGTCTGCGCCAGCGGCCCGTCGCTGGATCAATGCGCAGCAGGCAGTTCTGCGAGGCGTCGGTCAGATACAGGTTGCGGCCATCTGCCGATAGAGCCAGCCCCCAAGGATTGGAGAATTTATAAACGGCCGCCGGATGCGGCTCGGCGATCGGGAAGCGCGTCAGCAGCGAGATGCGCGTGGTGACGCCCGCATCCGACAGTTCCACTTCTGCGCCGTCGTTCAACGCCTGCTGATGCTGCGGTGTCATCCGGAACGTACCGGTGATCGCGTCCACATCGGCGCTGAAACGGATTTCGAGCAGCGACGAGAAAATCGGCGAGGAAGCGCCTTGCGGATTCAGCATCGATGTCCCCGGCGCGGCCCCCGCACGCTCGGCGTCTCCTGGACCAATCGTCAAGTACAGCGTTCGCTCGCGCAGGGCCATCGCCGCGGGGCCGCTTCCGCCCGCCAAAGTGACCTCAGTGCCCGACGGCAGGCCTTCCAGCAGACTCCGGTGTACGCCCGCCCGGCTCACGAACGACACCCGCCCCGAATTCGGACTGATACTAGTCTCGGTCACCAGAAAATTCCCCCTAGGCGTAAGGATGATCTTGCTCGGAGCTTGGAGTCCCGTGGTCAAAGTCTGCGGTTGGCACCACGCCGCAGACGCGAGAAACAGAAAGGAGATGAGTGATTTTGTCGGCATGCCATGGACTCTAACCTGATTTGGATCTAAGGTTCCCTAGAGTTCTGCTGGACTTTACCTCAGCCCGGAAGCTACTGATCAGAAAAGGATTACATCCGCCGCTCAGCTGTAATACACTCCTGCTATGAGAAGCCAGCCGAATCCATCGCCCAAGGTTTTGTTTGGTCCCTTTGAATTCGAACATCTCTCCGGCGATCTGCGCAAATTCGGCAACCGGATCCGTATCCAAGGCAAGCCGTTGCAGATCCTCTCGATTCTTCTTGATCAGCCGGGCCAGGTCCTGAGTCGCGACGAGTTGCAACGGCACCTGTGGCAGGGGACGACCTTTGTCGATTTTGAGCAAGGCTTGAATACCGCCGTGAACAAGCTCCGGCAAGCGCTGGGGGATTCGGCCGACCAGCCCCGCTACATCGAAACCGTTCCCAGCAAAGGCTACCGCTTCATCGCCCCGCTCAAGCGGCCATCATTCACCCCGGTTCTGGAGATGCCACCATCGGCCCTGCGGATTGCGCCTCAACCTCCCGCCAGGCAAAAGCCGTGGGCCGCGTTTGCCGCAGGTGCCGCTTTGATCGTAACTTGCGCTGCATACTGGCTCGTCACCAGGCCGGTGACGAAGCCCGGGCCGACGAGATTCGCCATCCTACCGCCTGCTGGATTCGTGTTAGAGGCTGGCGTCAGCCGGCAGTCGTTCGCGTTGTCACCCGATGGAACGCGGGTGGCATTTACCGCGATGGATGCGAGTGGGGCGTTCAGCGCTTTCGTTCGCGATTTCAACTCGCTGGATCCGCGACTGCTGCCGGGCAGCGA
>JAYVRS010000050.1:0-2655 GCA_043776185.1 Bryobacteraceae bacterium
GTGAACCGGACACCGCAAGCCAGCGTCTGCAGGACTTCTTTGATGGCGGCCCGCAGTTCGCGCGTGATGCGGCCATTGACAACGCGCAGGCCGAAGAACTCATAGCCGGCCCGTTGGTCATGCCAGCCGAGATAGTCGGATTGACGATGCCAAGTGAGAGTTTTGGGCGGTAAGAGCGGATGGCCGAGGCGCGACGCCAGTTCCTCACGGAACCATTCGAGGCCCTTCGCATCGAGTACGTATTTGAGGCGGGCTAATTTGCGATTCTCGCGATTGCCGAAGTCGCGATGGATGGTGACGACGGCCTTGGCCGCGTCGAGTAACTCAGCCGCCGAAACGAAACAGACTTCGTCGGCCATGCGCGGATGGCTCAGCTTGACGCCATTCGATTGGCCCATGCCGCCGCCCGCGAGTAACGTGAAGCCCTGTAACTCGCCATTATCAAAATAGGGCACAAAGCCAAGGTCATTGGAGTAGATGTCGGTGGTGTTATCGCCGGGGTAAGCAAAGCCGATTTTGAACTTACGCGGCAAGTAAGTGAGGCCGTAGAGCGGCTCGACTGTTTCGCCTTCAGGCTCCAAGGTAATGGCGCGCTCGCCATCGAGCCAGACTTCGGCGTAGGCTCCGGTTTTGGGCTTCAACTCGCGGGCCAACAGGCGAACATACTCGGTGATATCGGGCCGGTCGGCGCGTTCAAAAGGCGCGGCACAGGCGGTGACATTGCGGACCACGTCGCCGCACGCGGCCCAGGTGTTCATCCCGGAGCGGATGACCGTGGAGATCAACTTTTTGACGTCGCGTTTGCCCACGTAGTGATACTGTATGCCGCCGCGCGAAGTGATGCGCAGCGTGCCATCGCCCACCTGGTCAGCCAAGGCATCCAGGTCAAAGTATTGGGCGGGCGTCAACTGGCCGCCGGGCACCGAAACGCGGACCATGCAGGAGTTCGAGCGCTCCGGCTGGGTCTTGCGGAGGTCGCGGTCGTCTTGCTGATAGATGCCGTGGAATTTGAGCAGTCCGGTGGCAGGTTTGGAGAAAGCGGAGGTGTCCTCGGCCAACTCATCTTTCAGAGTGCCTCTGAGGTATTCGGAGCCGGTTTTGAGGCCTTCGGCAGGCGAGAGCTTGATCATGGGTCCCTGGTCAATTGTAGCATACGGGAGTTCAATCTCTAGTTCTCTATCGAGTATGGGTGGTTATTAGGGATTGAGCTCTTCGGTTCCTGTACAGGCTTGCGGATTACGCAACATGCGGACGCGTTGTTGCTGGCTGAAGATGAGGTGGCCGGCGGCGTCGGAGGTTAGCCGTGAGAAGCCGCGATAAGCGGGCGGGGTCCGCCGTACCAGGTTGAACTCCAACCACGGGCTTGCCTCCACCCTCCAAGCAGATCGTCTGCGAGGCACTGGAACGTTACTGAACGCCGGGGCGGCATTCGCGCGAGGATCACTTAGTCAGCGGAGGTATGGTCGAGGGCCATCTTCCAGCCTTGCTTGGTGCGAGTGAAGATGAGGGTGTAGCGGCCACCGGCGTTACCGCCGCCCTCGGCAGTGCGCTCAAGTTGGAAGCGGCCCAGCACCCAGGCATGGCGCTTGCCCAGAGCGTGGACTTCCACTTCGGAGAAGGTGAGGCGGCCCATGGCGGCGGGCGTGGGGTAGGTCTTCAAATAGCGTTGGAGCGTAGCTTCAAAGCCGCGGGTCACTTGCTTACCGACGAAGGTGAGCTGCGGCGAGTCGAGATACTCTTGCATGAATGCGCGGATGTCGCCGCGGTTCCAAGCCTCTTGTTGCCGCGCCATCACCGCTTTCACCGCGGTCTCTACCGGCGGCGCGGGCGCCGCCCACAACGGGATCGCGGTCAGGGCAAACGTCAAGCAACAGCGCCGAAGAAACTTCATGCTTTTTACAATACAAGATTCACGGGCGGGCAGTTCGAAATCGTGATGGTCGTTTTCAGCCTGCGGGCGCGGGTGTACCATCGACTCGCGCAGCGAACCGGCCATCGCGTTGACGCCGGCGTCAACCCCACCACCGGACGATGATCGTGGGTGGGCCACCACGCGGAATCCGGTGGCGCGCTCTACCAAGGTCCCTGCCGTCAAAAGGCCTTTTTAGAGGTATTTTTCGCCAAAAACAAAAAGCCCCACTTGCGTGGGGCCTTCCGGTCTGACTCTCTTGCGAGAGTTTCGAACTACTACTACTTCTTCTTAGCAGCCTTCTTGGCCGGAGCCTTCTTTGCTGCTTTTTTGGTCGCGTTCTTCATCGATCCATTCTCCCTAACATCAAAATTTACGATCAAGATTGATCGCGTATGTGATCCAGGTATAAAAGGTTTTAGGAGTAATGTCAAGAAGAAAATGCTCTTCGTCTTGGGCGCTCATGCAAGCCCGAAATTCAAAAAACGTAAACCGCTACAATTGTTCCAAAGACCTCATGCGTACTCTTCTCTTTATCGCGTTCAGCAGCACGCTACTGACGGTCGCTTGCGGCCATAAAAAAGCGCCCGCGGGGGCGGCGATGGTTCGTGTCAAGCTGGGCTATCAACAGCGCGGCATCGCCAGTTGGTACGGCAATCCGTATCATGGACGGGCCACGGCTAGCGGCGAGATCTATGACATGGAGCGGCTCACGGCGGCGCATCCACGCTTGCCATTCGGGGTGA
>JAYVRS010000051.1:0-2654 GCA_043776185.1 Bryobacteraceae bacterium
GGATGCTGCGGACCCATGTTGAGAGTCATCTTGCGGGTGCTGCCGGTTTCGGGGGAGGCGATTAAAGTATCCAAGGTCGGTTCCATACGTTAGCCCTCCTGATAGCTGTATTTGTGGCCATGGATGGGGAAATCCTTGCGTAGCGGATGCCCTTCCCAGCCCTCGGGCATTAGGATGCGGCGTAGGTTCGGATGATGGAGAAAAGTGACACCGAACAGGTCGAAGACTTCGCGTTCGTACCAGTTGGCACTGCGCCAAACACCGCACAAGGACTCGACTTCGGCGTGCGTACCCGGTAAAGTGACCTTTAAGCGGAGGCGGGTATTGTTCGCAATCGAATGCAGCTGGTAGACCACTTCGAAGCGCGGCTCGCGCGGATGCCAGTCGACGCAGGTGACGGCGCTAAGCCGCTCATAGTGTTGAGTCTTGAAAAACGTGGCGAGGGCGACCAAGTGAGCCGGGTCCACGTGGAGAGTGGCTTCGCCGTGGGCTTCTTGGCCGCCGGTGATGGCGGCTGGCAAGGCAGCCGCAGCTGCAGCGACATCGGCCCGGGCGAGAACAAAATCAGCAATCATAGGGTCAGCTTCCTTCGCGGCATCAGCGCCGGCCAGCCACTTCCACACTGTCGGTCAGCATGAGTTCCAAGGCGGTGGGCGGCTTGTGGGCTTTGGAGGTCTCGGTGGTGGTCCAATCGAGGGCACCTTTCTTCCAGATGTAGAAGAAACCGGCCAGAATCAAAACCACGAAGGTGACCATCTCAAACCAGGCGAAGAGCTTGAGCTCACGGAAGACGACGGCCCAGGGATATAGAAAGACGGCTTCGATGTCGAACAGAATGAAAAGCATGCCCACGAGGTAGAACTTGACGCTGAACCGTTCACGCGCGTTGCCGGTGGGAACGATGCCGCATTCGTAGGGCATATCTTTGACGCGATTTTTTACTTTGTGGCCGATCAGCAAGCCGGCGGCTACCATGCCACCCGCGACCAGGACGGCCAAAAAGATCTGGACCAGGACGGGGAAGTATTGTTGAGCTAGGCTTTCTGGCATTTTTTCGAGGACTTTTAGCCGGGGCGGCAGATGATGAAGACCCCAACTGTTAATTCCCAATATAATTGGGTGTGGAAGGGGGTGTCAAACGCTACTTCCGATTAATGACATGTCGAATCAAATCAAGACTATAACAGTCGTATTGAATGGGGAGCCCCGCGAGGTTCCCGAAGGCTTAACGGTTGCAACGTTCCTGGGGCATTTGGGGATGCCGCTGGATCGGGTGGCGGTGGAATTGAACCGTCAAATTGTACGCAAAACAGATTGGGAATCGGTGTCGATTTCTAATGGGGCGCAAGTGGAGGTAGTGCATTTTGTGGGCGGTGGGCGCATTTAGAAGTTGATCTTGGTGCCGAGCATGATTTGGCGAGCGCTGCTGGCGACGTCGGCGCCGATGCGGCCGAAGGTGGTGCTGGTGAGCGTGGCGGTGGGGCCGTTGAAGGACGGAGTGTTGGTGAGGTTGCTGACGTCGGCGCGGATCTCCAGGCTGAAGCGCTCCGTGATCGAGACCTTCTTCGCGAAGCTGGCGTCGAGGTTGATGAAGCTGGGTCCCCGCACTGAGTTGCGACCGGTGTTGCCAATCTCACCTGCGGCGGGGGCCGTGTACTTGGCGCGCTCGGTGGGATCGAAGAACCACTGGAAGCCATTCTCATCGCGCACGTCGCCGATCTTCCGATCACAGCCATTGCAGTTGGCGAACGACTGGACCACGCTGTTGAAGGTGTTGGCTCCGGAATAGACCGAGAAAGGACGGCCGCTGGTCCAGCGGAAGAGTCCGGACGCTTGCCATCCGCCGATGAGACGGTTCATCCAGGGTCCGGCGTTGCCGCCCATCGGCTTGCCTTTGCCGAAGGGTAGTTCGTAGACGAAGTTCGAGAAGAGAGAGTGGCGGCGGTCGAAGTCCGAGAGGCCGTAGTTGAGGCGGCGATTGTTGATGTCGAACGGGGTGCTGCCGGCCGATTGTGCGTTGCCGCTGCTGGCAAGGGTGAAGACCGGGTCGAAGCTGCGCGTGTCGAGCGACTTGGCCAGGATGTAGTTGACGGTGACACTGGCACCCTGGGCGAAGCGTCGCGTAAAGGTGGTTTGCAGGGAGTGATAGGTGGAAAAGTCGTTGGAGTCGACCACGAAGAGTCCGCCTTGGAATTGCGGATAGGGCGTCAGGAAGAACGGGCCCAGGCCGGACGCGTTGGGCAGGTTGGTGCCTGATTGAGACTGGGCGGCGAGCGTCGCTGCCAAGCCGCCGACGTTGTTGAGCGCAAAGGTGGGGCCATATAAACGGCGGGCAATGCCAGCGCCAGTTTCGTTGGCGCCGCGGCGGGTGTCGGCGCGAAAGATGTTATCGAACAGCGCGCTCTCGCCGCCGGCGGCCACGGTCTTAAAGGCATCGAGGAAGCCGTTGCTGCGAAGGTTGGCTTGGTTGGCGTTGTAGCCACCCAGCAGATTGTGGGCACGTCGCCCGATGTAGTTCACCTCGACCATGGTTTGCTTGGCGACTTCGCGTTGAATGCCGAAGCTCCACATGTGGGTTTGCGGCGTTTCGAAGTTGGGGTCGACGACGGTGTTGGAGTTGGCGCTGAACGGAATCGGCGTGCGCAGCGATTCCG
>JAYVRS010000052.1:0-2651 GCA_043776185.1 Bryobacteraceae bacterium
AAGTTCTGCGGATAGCTGGGCGAGCCCAACGGAAACTCGCTCACCAATAGCCCCTTCTTCGAGATTTCGTCGGCCAATCGGCGGTTCTCCGCCGGATAAATTACGTCCACCCCCGACCCGAACACGGCCACCGTATCGCCGCCCGCCTCCAGGCACGCCTTATGCGCCGAAGTGTCGATTCCCCGCGCCATACCCGACACGATCACCAGCCCCGCCCGCGCCAGGTCCGTGCCGAACCGCGCCGCCGCCAGCGTCCCGTAGGCGCTGGGTGCCCGCGTGCCGACGATGGCCACCGCCACCCGATTCAGCAGCTCGGTTCTTCCCCGCGCGAACAGCATCAGCGGCGGGTCATAGATCTCGCGCAACCGCCCCGGGTACCGCGGATCGACAGAGGTCACCAGCAGCGAACCCGTGGCCTTCAGCCGCTCCTGCTGCCGCACCGCGTCCTCAAAAACGCAGCCGCTCGCAATCGTCCGCGCCAGCGAGCCCGATAGCCCCAATCCTTCGAGGTCCGACACCCCCGCCCGGAACAGCAGCACCGGCGACCGGAACTTCTCCAGCAACTCATGCCCCCTTCGCGGACCCAGCCCCGGCACCATCCGCAGCGCCAGCCAGTGGAGTTCCTCCTCCGGCGTCAATCTCGTTAGTTCGGGTGTTGCGAAAGCTGCCATTCTCTAGATAAGTGGTTTTGGGTATGGATTCTTCTCCTTTATTTTCGGAAAATCTTTCATTGGGAGCATAATTTGCGATTTTTCCAGTGGTCCGCCGCCCTTTTGGGTGCCTACGCCCTCTACGCTGTGGGATTTTTCATCGTCATGCGGCAAGCGCCCGAAAAGTTTGCCAGCGTCATCGCCGGCTTGCCGATGCCCATCATGATGACCATTCCCTTCGAACGGCTCTGGACCATCGCCCGCGCCGGCACCCTCCCAATCGGTTCCTCCGCCCCCGATTTCCATCTCGAAACCTACGACCGCCACGACCGCGTCCGGCTCTCCGATCGACTCGCCAGCAAGCCCGTGGTGCTCGTCTTCGGTAGCTACACTTGACCGCCCTTCCGGCGGGAGGTTCCCGCTCTCAACCAGATCTACCGCCAGTACCGCGATCAGGTCGATTTCTTCGTCGTCTACATCCAGGAGGCTCACCCCACTGACGGCTGGCAACTCCCCGTCAACCTGCGCCAAAAGGTGCTCTTCGCCGACCCCAAAAACGAAGACGAGCGTTCGCACGTGGCCACCTCCTGCGTGCGCGACTTAAAGATCGAGCTCCCCGCGCTCTTAGACAATGCCCAGAACTCCACCGAGCGCGCCTACACCGGCTGGCCCGACCGTCTTTATCTAATTGATCGCCAAGGCAAAGTCCGCTTCAAGAGCAAGCCCGGTCCCTTCGGCTTCCACGTCACCGACCTGGCCCAAGCCGTCAAAACGCAACTCACCGCCCGGTAACCGCTACAATCAAGACATGCCCCAATGGCTGTTGCTGCTGCTACCGTTCCTCGCCTACATCGCCCTAATGCGTTGGGTTCTACCGCGCTTCGGCGTCCCCACTTGAATGTCCGGCAACTGCGACGCCGAGTCTCGGCGTCCACGACAATAACGACAGCCCCCGATGACAATCGGGGGCTCAAACCTAAGGCCCAAGAACTGCTCGTCCCCGGCGCCGGTATCCGCCAATATCACCTCAACGTGACTTATCTGTTGACGTTGTGTACCTACGGTACGCATTCACCCGGCGATGCCCGAGGCAGCTATGATCGTCACACCAGCCCTCGCGCACCTGCGAAGTGCCTCTCGAACTCAACGACGCCACGAATCGGCAACTCGTCCAGGACGCTATCGCCGTTGTGTGTGCGCAAAAGGGTTGGCTGTTCGAAGCCCTTCATGTTCGTACCACTCATGTTTACCCAATCGTCGCCACCGATCACCCGCCTGAACGAGCATTGCGAGCCTGCAAAGCATTCGCGGAGCCCAGTTGGTGCCACATAACTATCGAACTCCTCCGCAAACTGCTCCGCCGTCTTGCGCTTTCGCTCGCCATTCAGAAACCTTTCCGTCACCCGTCCACTGCTCTCCGCCGCCGCCGAAATCTCCAGCCAGGCGCGGCTCATCGACGATTGCTTCGCCACCCAATCGTCATAGAAGCAGCCCTGCGGACCCTGCGGCGTCGATAAGTAACTACAAAGCTCCATTCGTGGCCGCCAGCATCGGCGTCGCCGCCGAGTACACCTCGTCCGAGATACACGCTGCCTCATCCAGAATTAGGAAATCGGCCGTAAATCCGCGTACGCGGTCGCGATGCGCCGGCAACGGCCGAATCCCAAAGCCATAATCGGCAGCCATTCGGAAATACAATCGCCCCTTTATTCGCCGCCTCCGTCCGCAGCGTCAAATGCAGCTGATGCGCAAACTCACGACACTTGTTCGCCAGTGCCATCGACTGCCGCAACGACGCCGACACCACCACAATCTCCTGCTTCGGCATCGTCACCGCCCGATGTACGGCTCGCATCGCCGTCAAGGTTGTTTTGCCCCACTGCCGGTGGCAATTTACCATCACGTACTGCTGCGACGCTCCCAGTAACGTCGCCTGGTTCGGGTCGGGCGTAAATCCCAGTAGGTTACGAGCGAACGCCACCGGGTCTTTTCTGTATTCAA
>JAYVRS010000053.1:0-8792 GCA_043776185.1 Bryobacteraceae bacterium
TCTGGGGATCGTAAGAGCCGGTGAGCCAAGTGGCACCGCCGCCCGTTTCGATGGCCTTGCCACGCCAGCCATCGGAGGCCGGTTCGCCACGCTTCGGGACGGTCCAGAAACGCCAGACTTGTTCGCCTGTCGTCGCGCGATAGGCTGCCAGAAAGCCGCGCAATGGGGCGTCGCCGCCCGCAATGCCGGAGATCACGAGGTCGCCCACCACCATCGGCGCGCCCGTTGAACCAAAGGCCCCCGCCGATTCAGGCAGGAAGACTTGCCACATCAGCGCGCCCGTCAAGCGATTCAGCGCAATCAGATGCGCGTCGTCGGTAGTAAAGAAGACGCGATCACCCAGCAGGGCCGCACCGCGTTGCGCACCCTTGGCGGCGTCGCCAGAAATCTTCGTTGCGTCGCCGCGGGGACGCGTGTAGCACCAGATTTCGCGGCCCGTATCAGCCGCGAGCGCGCAGACCTGGTTGGGCCCCGTCACATACATAATGCCATCGGCCACCAGGGGGGTGGTTTGTAAGCCGAGGTGCGGCAACGAGTAACTCCAGATCGGGGTCAAGTTAGCGGCATTCCCAGTATTGATTTGGGTTAGTGGACTATGACGATTGGCGCTGGGCGCTCCATGATAGCCGGGCCATTCGCCCGCAGCAGGTTGGTGGACCTTCTGGATATCGACGGCGGTGACCAGCGCGGGCGTGGTGGTTAAAGCTCCCACGGGAATGCCATTCAACCTACTGAGATAGGCGACTAAGTCGCGCCGCTCGGTCGCATCCGCCGATAGCGGGGGCATGTAAGAGGTCTTCTCCGTCTCGATGATGCCGTAATCAGTGTCGGTGAGCGAATGCAAACGGCCGTCAAAGGTTTGCAGCTGTAAGTCATGTTGGCCGCGGCTGCGGGCAAAGCCGCGCAGACTCTGGCCGTTCTTCAAGCTCACCTTGACCACTCCCCAGGGATCGTCCGGGCAGAAGGCCCAACTGGGGCAAGCCGCTCCGTTGCGTTGGCCCTTGCGCGAACTGGGATTGGTGAGTGTTTGTTCGATCTCGCCCATGGTCAATTCCTTGCCGATGCTCGATAGGTCCGGCCCATTGGACGCCCCGCGCCCTCGCACCATGTGGCAGGCTAAGCACCGGCCTTCAAAGAACTTTTGGCCCGCAGCAAGGTCCCCGGCCGGCTTCGCGTCAAAGGCGGAAGCGTTCCAGGAACGAATGGTGCTGGCGAGAACACTCAATTGCGCATCGGGCAAGGGAAAAGCCGGCATGCCACCGCGCGTCCCTTGGCTGATCGTCTGCCTGATGCGGGCCTCGGAGTGCGACCGCAACAAACGAGCATTCACCAGGTTGGGGCCGCGGTCGGTGCCGGTAGCTGAGTCGCCATGACAGCCGGCGCACAGCTTGCCGTAGGGCTGAGGCATGTTTTGCGCGGCGGCGGCGCTGATCAATAAGCTGAGAGATAGTAACTTACTTTGCATTATGGCCTATCAGCAGAATACCCCGGCGGCGAACCACTTCTTTGACGATCTCACTGGTCCAGGACTCAACCACCGCCGCGCGGTCCTGCGCAACGTTCTCATAGCCCGGATGATGGATGGCTCGCATCTCCGGCGTATCGAGGGCTGCGTGGTCGAGCATGATCCACGTGCCGGGCTCCAGCGTCTCCAGCCGTTTCGCAATTTTGCTCGCTCGCACCGCGCCCGAGTCAGTCGACTCATAGATCTTGCCTATCCGCTGGCCTTCAGGCATGAGTAAGTGATATTCGCCAGACAATTTCTTGAGTAACTGCTGGATCTCCGGAAATGGGCCGGCAAAACCCATGTGAGTGGTCATGTAAGAGACGCGCGGCACGAGGCGCTTCGCTAGTTCGATCTGCGCGCGGAGTTCCCGTTCCACCTCCGCTAAGATGGGCTTGGCATCCACCATGCTCTGCCCGGCTGGTAGGCGCGGATTGGGCCGCACCATCGGATAGAAGTTGCCATTGGCATCGGTGAGGCTGGGCGCCTGGGTGAGCGGCCGCCATTTCACCAAACTCCATTCACTGGTGAGCGTCAGGTGGATGCCCACCTCAAGCCCCGGATTCTCGGCCAGCAATCGCGCGGCTTCCGGCAGCCAAGGCGTGGGAGCCATGATGTTGGTGGTCCGCATGACGCCGTCGCGATAGGCTTTGATGGTCCCTTGGTTGATCGCGTGGGCAGCCCCCATGTCGTCGCCTTGGACGATGAGCCGGATCTCGCCGTTTTGAGCGGCGAGCAGAAGCAGAGTAAGAAGCGGTGAAAGCACTCCATATTCATACCGCAAATTTAGGTGACGAAACGAACCCGGGAGTCATTGATTCGACGAAAGTTAGAGCGCCCTGGAACCAGGGTATCAGGCCCGCCCAAGGCGCTTGGCGTATCCGGTTGATTCTACGGGCGAACTGCCTGGTGAACGGACTATTCGGGCTTGTCGTTGATGGTGCCGCGGCAGGTCTTGGCCCCGCAAGCGCAAGGCACGATCTCGACGTCGGCACCGAAATGATAATCGACAAAGAGCTCTTCGCCGGCCCTTATGGCGCGCTTGGCCATGTAGAGAATGTGGCCGTTGGAGATCAGCGTCCAGACGTTGGGTTCGCAGGAATGGTTGATGTACTCGGCCCCGCTACCGTCCACGGCACCATCGAGGCACCAGTACTTGTCGAGGGTAAAGATGTAGTGGAGCGGACGTTCGTCAGCCCGGCGTTTGGTTTCGCGGCGGCTGATGCGCTCCCCGCGATACTCGATCACTTTGCGGCGCGCCGGAATGTTCTGCTCGGCAAAGAGGCCCCAGCGGTGGATCTTTGAAGGCTTGATGCTGAGCTTATAGGCGCAGTAGCGCTCATCCAGGCGCGGCTTCTCGGGTTCACGGGCGACAGCGGCTTTAGCTAATTTCATGCGGAGGCAGGGATCAGTTTAGAAGTCGTCGCCATCGACAGGCTTCTTGGTCCCCTTGCGGCGCATGATGATGATGACCACGCAAATGACGGCGAGGCCGCCGCACACCACTTTGACCATTGTTTCGTTATCCATGTAATCCCTCTCTCTCAGATCTTACGTTGAACACTTAGCCTACAAAAAGCGGGGCCCAAAGACAAGACGTTGGGCCCCATTTCGCGCATTAGCCCATCTTTTGTTTGATGATGCCCACCAGCTCTTCCACCGCCACGGTGCTCTTTTTGAGCATCGCGGTCTCCTCAGCCGTCAGTTTCAGCTCATAAATTTTCTCAATGCCGCGCGCGCCCAGCTTCACCGGGACCCCCACAAATAGGCCTTTTACGCCATATTCGCCCTCGAGAAGGGCCGCGCAGGGCAACACTTTCTTTTTGTCCTTCAGAATCGATTCCACCATTTCGACCGTTGCCGCGGCCGGGGCATAGTAGGCGCTGCCGGTCTTGAGGTAACCCACGATTTCCGCGCCGCCGTTGGCCGTACGCTTCACAATGCCGTCCAATGTCTCCTGGCTCATCAGTTCCGTTAGCGGAATGCCGGAAACGCTCGACAACCGCGTGAGCGGCACCATGGTGTCGCCGTGGCCGCCGAGCACCATCGCGACCACGTTCTCCATGGACACGTTGAGCTCTTGGGCCACAAAGGTGCGAAAGCGCGCCGTATCCAGCACGCCCGCCATGCCCACCACGCGGTTCTTCGAGAACTTCGAAACTTGCAGCGCGGTCCAGCACATGGCATCGAGGGGATTGGAGACGATTACGAGGATCGCGTTCGGGCTGTACTTGGCCGCCTGCTCGGTGGCATTGCGGACAATCTCGTAGTTCGCCAGCAGCAAGTCGTCACGTGACATGCCGGGTTTACGCGGCAAGCCGGCCGTGATCACCACGACGTCTGAGTTGGCCGTCGGCTCGTAATTGTTTGCGCCGGTGAGGGTGACGTCATAGCCCTCCACGGGGCCGGATTGCATCAGGTCGAGCGATTTGCCCTGGGGCACGCCTTCCACCACGTCGACCAAGACGACGTCGGCCAATTCCTTATCGGCGATGCGCATGGCGCAAGTCGCACCCACATTGCCCGCTCCAACAACCGTTACCTTCTTCCGCATCGTTTTCCTTATCGATCAAGAGTTCTTCGGATTCCCCACGGGGCCCACGGCCATACGGGGATCGAACACATCAGTTTAACACCGGGTTACTAACCCCGGGTTACCATGGTGGAGTTCGCATGGGAATTCCAGAGTCCGCCAAAGCCTTCATCGCTACCCAGACCGAGCGCTTGCGCCAGCTGACACCGCGCCCGCGCATCGTGTTTCCCGAAGGTGACGACGCCCGCGTGCAGGCGGCGGCCGCGCGCCTGAAGCGCGAAGACTTGCTGCAACCCATCCTCATCAAAGCCAATGACCCCGCCACGTGCCCGCGTCTCTCGCGTTATGAAGCGCTATATTACGAGCGCCGTCGCGCCAAGGGGCTCACCCAGGTGGAGGCGGCGGCCATCGCCCGCCGTCCGCTTTACTTCGCCGCGCTGATGGTGGCCGCCGGCGATGCCGACGGCTTTGTGGGAGGCGCGGCCAATACCACGGCCGAAACTGTCCGCGCCGCCTTGCATTGCATCGGGGCCAAAGTGAAGACCGTCTCCAGCGTCTTTCTGGTCGCCGTGCAGAACCAAACCTTCGGCGCGAATGGCATGCTGGCCTTTGCCGATTGCGCCATCGTCATCGACCCCACCGCCACGCAACTCGCCGACATCGCCATTGCCACGGCCGAATCCACCAAAACTTTACTCGGTGCGGAGCCCGCCGTCGCCTTGCTCTCGTTCTCCACCAAAGGTAGCGGAGCGCATCCGCATTCAGAAAAAGTAATTGAGACTTTACGCATCTTACGCGCTCGCGCGCCAGGATTGAACGTGGATGGTGAGTTACAAGGCGACGCCGCTTTGGTGGAAAGCGTCGGCGCATCCAAAGCGCCTGGCTCCGCCGTGGCCGGCCGAGCCAATACGCTGATCTTTCCAGATCTGGATGCGGGTAACATCGCGGTGAAGTTAGTGGAGCGTTTAGGCGGAGCCGCCGCTTACGGCCCTTTCTTACAAGGTCTAAATAAGCCCGCCAATGACTTGTCACGGGGCTGCTCGGTCGAGGATATTTACACTGTCGCGATTGTAACTGCTTTGCAATCGACTAAGTAAGTGGGTGAGCCCGCTGGCCTTCGGTCGCTGTAAGTTCGTCGGGCGATGCTATTCCCGATTGACTGGAGACCTCGGAGTGTAGTAACTGGAGAATGTGCCCCGCCGCTTGCGCGGCGGGCTAGACTGAAGGGCTGGCGCCTGCGGAGATTTCCGGTTACAGTGACGAGATGAAGTTCCATCGATGGCTCTTGATCGGTCTGCTGGTGGGGATGGTCCATGGGCAAACCTGGGTGAAGGGAGAGATCGGCTTTCGGCTCACAGTGATCCCGCCGGATTCCGTCGCGGCTCGCGCGGGCCTCAAGCTCGCTGACATTCTGGCTGACCCACCGGGAGTGAGCGCAGCGCTGCTAGGTGCGGGCCTGCTGCCGCTGTACCGGTTCAGCGAGAAGACGGGTACTTATCGGAAGGAGCGGATGCAGGTGACGTTCAGCGAAGGGGAAACGCGGCGGCTGGGGGTTACCGGTGACCTCGGCTTTCTAGTTAGGGATATTGAGCCCGCATCGCTGGCGGCTCGCGCCAAGCTGAGAGTGGGCGACTTTCTTCCCCAGATCAACGATACTTTCGTCCACCAGTTGAAGGACCTCACCTTGGCGGAAGGCCGCGACGCCCAGATTCATGTGACGCGTTGGCAGGCCGAAAAGCGCCTTTTCGAGAAGCTGATCGCCAGGCCGCATGCTGCGGGGCCGGACGCGTTAAACTGAGCGCATGATCCGCACGTACGCATGCTTATTGCTTTCGGGCCTTTTGCTCTTCGCCCAGGATGGCGCGAAGAAGGCCGACAAGCTGGCCCCTTACTATCCAACGCCCGAAACCGTGGTGGAAGAGATGCTGAAGATGGTGGGCACTAAGCCGGGCGAAAAGATGTACGACCTGGGCTCGGGCGACGGCCGGATCGTGATCATGGCCGCGAAAAAGTTTAACGCCGACGCCACCGGCGTGGAGTTCGACGCCGACTTGTATCGCCAGAGCAGTGAACGCATTAAGGCGCTGGGCCTGGAGAAGAAAGCGCGCATCATCCATGGCGACATCATGGCGCAGGACTATTCGGATGCCAACGTGATTACCGTGTATCTGCTGCCCATTTCGAATGATCGGGTGCGCCCGATGCTGGAAAAACAGTTGAAGCCGGGCACGCGCATCGTCGCGCATGACTTCGAGTTCTCCGGTTGGAACGCGGACAAGGTGCTGCATATCGAAGACGATGGCGAAGGCCGCAGCCACACTTTGTTCCTCTACAAACGCTAAGTGCGCGTCGAAGGATTTTATCTCTCGAACCGTTGGATCCGCCTGCTGTGCGCGGTACGGCTGATGCTGGCGGGGACGAGCTTCGTGCTGGCCATATCGCGTTGGCCGGCCGGTGCGCCCGTAACGGTTTTGCTCGGCGCGTTTGCCGTCTATAGCGCGGTGGCCGTGTTCTGGCGAAGCCTGGAGGAGATCGGGCGGCCGTGGCCGGCGTTGTTACTCGATACGTTGATATTTCTGCTTTCGGCGTTCGTCACGGCCGACCAAAACCTTTGGTTCAGTTCTTTGTTCTATGTATATTTACTGATCGCCGCGGCTCTGCTGCACGGCTGGCGCGAGGTGTGGCTGGTAGTGGTGATCTCGATGGCTTTCTTCTTATTCACCAAGCCGCTACAGACGCAGAGCCTGATGCCGATGTTGGCGCTGGCCGGCATTCTGGCTTGCGCGCTCGCCCTCGAGAAACGATCGTTGGTGGAGCGCCTGTCCGGGGCGTCGCGCGAGAGCGAACTCTTCCAGAGCGAGGCTCACCGGGCCCGCGAGAGTGAGCGCCAGCGCATCGCCAACGACTTTCACGATGGGCCGCTGCAATCCTACATCAGCCTCCAGATGCGGCTGGAATTTTTGAAGAAGATTATGGAGCGCAAGCCGGAGACGGCACCGCAGGAGTTACACGATATTCAGGAGTTACTAAAAGGGCAAGTAACTGAGTTACGGACTTGGCTGAGGGGCATGCGGCCGATCCAGATGGAAGGCAATTTTCCGGCGGCTGTGCGCCGGCTGGTGGATGAATTCAAAAAAGACAGCGGTATCTCCACATCCGTGCTGTGCGGAGAGATCAAAGAGACCGGCGAACCGGAGTCGTCCATTGAGTTACTGCAGATTGTGCGGGAGGCGCTAACCAACGTGCAAAAACATTCGCGAGCCTCGCGAGTGAACGTATCGGTGGAGCGCGTGGGTCCGTGGCTGGAAATCTCGGTAGAAGACGATGGCACCGGCTTCCCTTTTGCGGGCGCGTTTAATCTGGACGAGTTAGAGACATTGGGCTTAGGACCAATGAGCATCCGCCGCCGTGTGCGGGCGCTGGGCGGGGATCTGACCGTTGAGTCAAAGCCCGAGCGAGGCGCGGGGATCAAGGTGCGAGTACCGGCGTGAAGCACTGGCTCTGGATCGGACTGTTGACGCTGGGCGGCTGTAGACGTTATAGCGACTTTACGTTGCCTCTGTCCGGCGACAACGGCCCAGGTGCGCGTGTGTGGCGCGGGGAGCCGAAGCCGGTGATAGCCAGGTCACCGGGTTGGGACGCGGTGGACGCGCTGAATCCGGCAGTGATTGAGGGGCGGGACGGGCGGCTTTTCAACTTCTATTCGGGCTTCGACGGGCGCACTTGGCACACCGGCCTCGCCACTTCGAGCGACGGCCTGGTATGGACCAAGGAAGGCAAGGTGCTGTCGCCCGATCCGCGGACGTGGGAGGGCAGCTACATTGCGGCGAACGGTAGCGCGCGGCTCGTGAGCGGCGAGTATCGGTACTGGTATCAGGCGGGGGCCGTGGGGCAGACACGCATTGGCTTGGCGAGGTCGAGCGACGGGCGGACGTGGCGGAAGGAGCCGGGGCCGGTGCTGGAGTTGGGTCCGCGAGGGGCTTGGGACGAGGTGAGCATCGGCGACCCCGATGTCGTCATCGTGGACGGCACTTACTATCTTTACTATTTGGGGCAGGACCGGGCGCGGCGGCAGCGCCTGGGGGTGGCGCGATCAGCCGATGGCGTCACTTGGACTAAGTTGCGCTCGAACCCGATATTGGAATTGGGCGACATGGGCCGCTTTGACGAGCGTGGCTTGGGCGAACCCGCCGTGTGGCGTCAGGATGGCTATTGGATGCTCTACACCGGGCGGGACAGGGCCGAGAAGCGGCGGATGGGTTTGGCGTACTCGCGCGATGGAATTGCGTGGAAGAAGATAGCTGCGCCGGTGATCTCCGGTGGGCAGGATTGGAATGCCAAGGTGGTTTGCGACGCGTCCGTATTGGTGAGTGGCGAGCGGGTGCGGGTGTGGTTTGGCGGGGGCGATGCCGCGCAGCCGGCGGAGCGGCTGAATGGCCAGATTGGCTATGGCGAACTGACGAAGCAGTAAAGAAAAATGAACCCCGTGCTTCAAAGGGAGGCACGGGGTTAATGATTAAAAAGCACTAAGCTTGATTTCCACGACGCGCGCGGTAGGAGCGTTGCGCATGACGGAGGCAATTCCGCGTTTCACCGACGTAGGCGACTTATACATTTCGCTCTTGCCGATGATCTCTTTATTCTTCGCTTGGAGCACAAAGTACTGCTCGCCATTCTTAGCGGTGCGGACATCGAAGCTCGCCACCTCGCCGGAGTTCTTACGCACGCTTTCAATGCCATTGGCGGCACTTTCGC
>JAYVRS010000054.1:0-2649 GCA_043776185.1 Bryobacteraceae bacterium
TTCTTCATTCCGGCCACGATTGTGAACTTGGGCTCGGGCTACGTCTCGATCCGCACCGGCGCGAAGGGGCCGAACTCAGCCACGGCCACGGCTTGCACCACGGGGGCGCACGCCGTGGGCGATAGCTTCCGCCTGATCCAACACGGCTATGCCGAAGCCATGATCTGCGGCGGAGCTGAAGCGGCCATCACGCCGCTCAGTGTCGCCGGTTTCGCCGCGATGCGCGCGCTCTCCACCCGCAACGACGACCCCGCACACGCTTGCCGGCCTTGGGACGCGGGCCGCGATGGCTTCGTGATGGGCGAAGGCGCAGGCGTGCTCTTTTTGGAAGCGCTCGACCACGCCCTGGCCCGCGGTGCCAACATCGTGGCGGAAATCATCGGCTACGGCATGTCCGGCGATGCCTATCACATCACCTCGCCTTCCACCGATGGCGACGGGCCCTATCGAGTGATGCGCAATGCGCTCAAAGACGCCAAGTTGGCTCCTGAGCAGATCAACTACTTGAACGCCCACGGCACGTCCACGCCCATCGGCGATCGCATCGAGACCACGGCGATCAAGCGCGCATTCGGTGACCATGCCGCCAAGCTCGCGGTGAGCAGCACCAAATCCATGACCGGCCACCTGCTGGGCGGCGCCGGTGGACTCGAAGCCGGGCTGAGCGTGTTGGCCATCCGCGACCAGATCGCCCCGCCAACCATCAACCATCAGGAGCCCAGCGAAGGCTGCGATCTCGACTATGTCCCCAACGTGGCCCGGCCCATGGCCATCGAATATGCGCTGTCCAATTCGTTTGGCTTTGGCGGCACCAACGGCAGTCTCATCTTCAAAAGATACGTATGAAAATCATTGTTGCGATTAAGCAAGTCCCCGCGCGCGATTCACAATTCAAGCTCAATTCCAGCGCCAAGTGGATCGACGATGCGGATCTGACGTTCGAAATCAACGAGCCCGACGCCTATGCGCTCGAAGAAGCGCTGCAGCTGAAAGAGAAAGCCGGGGCGGGCGAAGTGATCGCGCTGTGCTTAGGCCCGGAACGAGCGGGATCCACCATCCGGGAGGCGCTGGCCAAAGGCGCTGACCGCGCCATCCACATCGTCTGCGAACAGCCGGAGGCGCTCGACCCTTTGGCCATCTCGAAGCTCCTGGCCGCCGCCGTGCGCACGGAGTCACCGGACCTGGTGGTCACCGGCCTTCAATCGGACGACCTCGGGTCGGGCCAAACCGGCGTCATTCTGGCAGAGTTGCTGGGGGCCTCGCACGCCACTATCATCATGGAGGTCATCATGGAGGTGTTGCCCCAAGCCGGCTCCATCCGCGTAAAGCGTGAGCTCGAAGACGGCTGGTTCCAGTACATCAACATGCCGCTGCCCGCCGTACTCACCATTCAAAGCGGCGCCAACCGCCTGCGCTACGCCACGCTAATGGGGATCAAGAAGGCCAAGACCAAGGAACTGCGCGCGATCGACGCCGCGTCACTGGGCACCAGCCCGGTGGCCGCTTTGCTGGACCGAGTCTACCTGCCGGACCGGCAAAAGCAGACCCAGATGCTCACCGGCTCGGCCAAGGAACAAGCCGCTCAACTGGTGGAGAAATTGAAGTTCGAAATGAGGGTGCTCTAGATGATTCTCGTCGTGATGGAGCAGACCGCCGGCGCTTGGCACAAGATGTCGTGGGAGACCTTGGCTGGGGGACAGCAGTTGGGCAAGACGCTGGGGCAGCCGGTGGCGGCGGTGGTGCTGGGCGCCGGTCATCTCGCGGCCGAATTGGCCACGAAGGCCGTCCAAAAGGTCTACTCCGTCGAACATCCGCTGCTCGCCGACTACACCGCCGATGCCTACACGACGGCGCTGACGGCTCTGATTGGCGACTTGAAGCCCGCGCTGGTGCTCTTCCCACATACCTACCAGGTGCGCGACTTCGCCCCCAAGCTGGCGACGCGGCTGGATCGGGTACTGTTGAGCGACGTGGTGCGGGTAAATGAAGGCCCCGTCTTCGTCCGGCAGCTGTTTCAAGGCAAGCTGAACGCCGATATGCGGCCCGCCACGGCGGCGCCGCACTTAGTGAGCCTCCAAAGCGGTGCCTATCGCGCCGACACGCTGGAGGCCGGCTCAGCTCCCGTGGAGACTATCGTACCCACACTCGAAGCGCCCCGGCAGCAGCCCGAACCGCGTTTTCGCGAATCGTCCCGCGCCGTCGACCTCACCGCCGCCGAGATCATTGTCTCGGTCGGCCGCGGCATCAAGGAATCGGACAACATTCCGCTCGTCGAGGCGCTGGCCCAGGCCTTGGGCGGGGAAATAGCTGCTTCAAGGCCGATCTGCGACAACGGCTGGTTGCCCATGGAGCGCCAAGTCGGCAGTTCCGGGCAAACCGTGGCACCCAAAGTCTATCTGGCGGTGGGTATCTCGGGAGCGATTCAGCATCTGGTGGGCATGAAGGGTTCGAAGGCCATCGTGGCCATCAATAAGGATCCGCACGCCCCCATCTTCGAGGTCGCCGATTACGGACTGGTGGGCGATCTATTCGAGATCGTACCCGCGTTGACCGACGAGATCCGCAAGGCCAAAGCCTAACACCGCTTTCACTTCGGTGCGGGGATCAGCTTCCGAGCGATGGGTGCCCAACGGAGGGCGACGGCGTTGT
>JAYVRS010000055.1:0-2649 GCA_043776185.1 Bryobacteraceae bacterium
GGCCTTGTTCGGTTTGCTCCAAATTTGCGGATTCGCCCCGCGCTCAGCCAGTAGCTGCACGACCAGCGGGCTTATGTTGTAGGCGGCGCCGTGCATGGCGGTATCGCCATTCTGATCTACGGTATTTACGTTCGCTCCGAGGTCGAGCAAGAGCTTTACCGCTTCTACGGCTTCGCTTTCCTCGCCCGCCTCTTCCTGGGGTTCGTTCGTGCCGACGCCGGCTGCGGCCAGTAGCGGGGTGGTGCCCTGCTGGTTCGGCAGCAGCGGATCGGCGCCCAATTTCAGGAGCTCGCGCATGAGCGGAACGTCGCCGCGATCGGCTGTAAAGAGGAAGGGCGTGGCCCCTTCGGTGCCGACGCTGGAGGACGTGTTGGGCTGCTGCTTCGGCGCAGATTTGGGCAGCCGGAAGTTGACGTTTGCGCCGCGCTTCACCAGTTCTCGTACGAAACCGGCGCTCGACAGATGGCCGGCTCCGGTGGCGGCGGCGGGATCGCTCATGTCGCTGGAGTCCGGCTTGCGCACGGCGGTGATCAGATGGAGGGGTGTGAAGCCGGTTTGGACATCGTTGGGATCGGCACCGGCTTCGACGAGCGCGATCGCGAGATCGAAATGGCCGTTGAGGATCGCGACGGACAAGGGCGTGATGCGGGGTCCTTTTGCGGAACGCAGTAAGGCTTTGCCATCGGCACCGGCTGCCATAAGGGCGCGCACCGTCTGCTGGTGGCCGTTGCGAACGGCATAGAAGAACGCTTCGTGGCCGGACTCGGCGGCGGCGTGGAGGTCGGCTTTTGCTTCCAGCAGCGCGAGGACTGCGGCAGTGTGGCCCTCGGCGGCGGCCCACATGAGGGCCGTCTGGCCGAGCCGTTCGCGGGCGTCGACTTTGGCACCGCGATTTAGCAGAGCTTTCGCGGTGTCGACGTTGCCGGCGCGGGCCGCCAGCATCAGCATGGTCTCGCCGCCCTTCAGTTCGGCGTTGGCGTTGGCTCCGGCATCGAGCAACTGCTTCACGATAGCGGCATTGCCGTTGGTGCAGGCCGCCGCTAGGGGCGGTACGCCGTAGCGGTTGGTGGGGTTGGCTTTCGCTCCCGCGCGGAGGAGTGCGGCGACGGTTTCGACATCGTTGTGGAATGTGGCCCAGTGGAGGGCCGTGGTGCCGTCGGCTTGGGCTCCGTTGACGGCAGCACCTGTCGCTAGCAGCTTGCGGATGGTGGCGCTTCACCGGTTCCAACGGCTGCAAGATCGGGGAGAGCTCATTGAGCTTGCCCTTGCCGGCGGCGGCAACAATCGTTGATTTCCTCGCTCTCGCCGGGGTGGATACGGCGAAGTCCATTTGCGCGGTGCGTGATGAGTTGAGGCGCGCTGGACCGCATTGCCGTGACTGGTGTTTGCCGACATCATGGTGCCGCACCAGGGCGGCGCGTCTCAGGCAGGCGACGTCGCGCTTCGGATGTTGCAGGCGGGAGTCGACGCGGTCGGGATCCACCTGCAGTCCGACGCGCGCCGTGCGAACCCCAAGCTTATCGAGGGCGACTATCTCAGTGATGTGGCTCGCGCCGTCTTTGAACGGATTGGCCAGGCCGTCCCGGTGCAGGTGGTCGGCGGGCTCAGCATCGCCCAGGCGAAGAGTCTGGCTGAGGCGGGCCTGCGCGCCTTCGTCATCAGCGGCCGGTTTCATCGCCGAGGTCTCGGGCACGTAGCGTACGCGGCACTTACGCCGTGGCGGCGAAGCCCACCTTGCCGCTGCGGGCCACGCCCGAGTGCTCGGCGCGCATCTGCTTCATCGCCTGATGCAGATGATCGGCTACCAAACTTGAGGCGGCATCGTAGCTGAGTTGGTTAGCCAGCAGCCAAACCTCGCGCAATTGCGCAAAGCTCATTCGCTCGCTCAGCTCGGCCAAGGGGGCCAATTGCTCCGCACTGAGTTCCGGGCACTGCCGCTCGAAGTACTGCTGCCGCAGCGTTAAGTTAGGCACGCCGAAGTACACGACGCGGTCGAAACGGCCGGGGCGTTTGAGAATGGCGGTGTCCAAGTCTTCGGGGTGGTTGGCCGAGGCCACCACGATGACGCCTTCCGCGTTGCCCACGCCATCCAGCGTGTTGAGTAAGTGGGGTAGGGTGCATTCCCCTTTCTTATCGGGCCGGAAGGCCCGGTCCAGCTCTTCTAAAATGACGAGCCCAGGGGCGTGTTCCGCAGCGGCCGCGAAGAGCTGAGATACGGTGGAATCGTCCACGCAGTCATTGGCGAAGTTAATGGTAAAAGCACTTACTAACGGGTGACCGGCCATGGCGCGCACGACACTGGTTTTGCCATTGCCGGGCGGGCCGTGGAGTAGGTAGCCGCGACGCCAGGGAACGCGACGCGCGCGAAACCAATCGCGACGGTCGAGGAAATGGTCGAAGTCGCGACGGACGAGAGCCGTTAGCTGGGGGTCGAGTAACACGTCATCCCAGGAGTAGGTTTCGGGTTGCAGAAAAAAGTCATCGCCGCCAAAGACGCGCACGCGTTTGCGGCCGCGCGTGGTCCAGGCGAAGAGCATTCGCAGGAAGCTATCGACGTCGCGCGGATGCACGAGGGCGGTCTGCTTGTCTTTGGAGGCGAAGCCTGCATAACCGCTCGCTTCGACGGCATCGTAGAGACAGAGAATGACG
>JAYVRS010000056.1:0-2638 GCA_043776185.1 Bryobacteraceae bacterium
GTGCCCTTGGTGCTGGCCTTGCCGGCCCTGTGGTTCGCGCGCGATCGTTTGCGAGAGATGTGGAAGCCCTTGCTGGCCGCGACCATCGTCGCGCTGCCCTGGTACGCGGCTTGTTATGCGGCCAACGGCTGGCTCTTCATCGACGTCTTTTTCATCCGTCATCACTTTTCCCGTTTCACCGATGACACGCTGAAGCACGCGCAGCCCTTCTGGTACTACGTCCCCGTGCTTATCGCTGCCCTCTTCCCTTGGTCGCCCGCCCTGCTGCTCGCGATTCGTCGCGATTCCTGGCAGGGCGTTCGGCGCCAATACGTCGTCGTCTGGCTGCTGTGGACCCTGCTGTTCTTCTCGCTGGCCACCAACAAACTCCCTGGCTACTTGCTGCCGTTGCTGCCGGCGGGGGCGATCTTAACAGGCCTCGCACTCGCCGAGGTAGAAAGGGCCTATCTGGCGCTGATCGGCGGCGCGCTTCTATTGGGCTTAGTGCCCATGGTGGCCGAGGTGCTGCCCATCGCGCTGGCCCAAGGGCTCAGCCATGCTGACCTATCGCAACTGCCCTGGCGCTATCTGGCGATCGGCGTGGTCTTTGCTGGGCTCATCTTCCGCCATGAGTACTCCACCTCGCGCGGTGCCGCGGTGGCGCTGCTGGCGGTAGGCTCCGTGGCGGGCATCGCTTACTTGAAGCGGGAAGCCTTTCCGCGCCTGGAACAACAAGTGTCGGCCAGACCACTCTGGCGCGGCATCGCCGCCCGGCGCGCGGAAATCTGCATGGGCAATATGGAGCGGCGCTGGCGCTATGGGCTGAACTTCTACGCCGTGAAGCCGCTCCCCGATTGCTTCGTCGCCCCGCGCCCCATCGTCATGGAACAGCGCGGTGAGGACCGGCCGAGGCCGTGGCTACAACCATGAACCCCGTCGAACAGTTCTTCGGACTCATGGTCGCGGCCATGATCATCGCCGCCATCGCCAAGCGTTTCGAACTTCCCTATCCCCTCGCGCTCGTCGTCGGCGGACTCGCCCTCAGCATGGTGCCCGGCCTGCCGGCGGTCCACCTCGACCCCGAAATCGTCTTCTTTCTCTTCCTGCCACCGATCCTGGGCGAAGCAGCCTACTTCACCTCCTGGCGCGACTTTTGGCGATTGCGACGGCCCATTCTGATGCTTTCGTTTGGCTTGGTAACCGCAACCACGGTGGCCGTGGCGGCCATCTGCGCTTGGCTGATTCCCGGCATGAGTTGGGCTGCCGGGCTCACCCTGGGTGCCATCATCTCGCCACCCGATGCCGCCGCCGCTACCTCCGTCATGCGCGGCCTGCGCTTGCCTCGCCGCATTGTCCAAATCCTCGAAGGCGAAAGTCTGGTGAACGATGCGTCGGCGCTGGTGCTCTATCGCTTTTCGGTCGCCACCATCGTCACCGGTGCATTCTCCTATTCCGAAGCGTCGATGACCCTGGCCTGGGTCACCATCGGCGGCACCGCCATTGGCCTCGCGATTGGCTGGCTTTACACCAAACTCTATCCGCTGATCCGCGACCCCGAGGTAGAGATCTTGTCCACCTTGGCCGTCAGTTACTCGAGCTACTTTCTCGCCGAAAAGCTACATGCCTCGGGCGTGCTAGCCACCGTCGCCGCGGGCATGATGGTGGGTTGGTATGCGCCGGGGCTCTTCAGCTCCGCCATGCGCATCCGCACCGTGGCCGTGTGGCAGAGCGTCATCTTCGTGGTGAATGCACTGATCTTCATTCTGATCGGTTTGCAGTTGCCAACGGTGATGGCCGAATTGCAAGGCTATCCCCCCGGCATGCTGGCTTGGTGGGCGGGCATCGTCAGCCTAACGGTGATCGTCGTGCGGCTGCTGTGGGTGTTCCCCGCCGCCTACATTCCCCGCCTTCTCTCGAAGTGTCCAATGGAGGAGCAAGCACCGCTAAACAAGGCATTGCTGGTGGTGGGCTGGACCGGCCTGCGCGGCGTGGTGAGCCTGGCCGCCGCCCTCTCCTTGCCCATCGAGACCCATGGCGGGCTGCCCTTCCCTTACCGCAGCCTGATCCTGTTCCTCACCTTCATCGTCATTCTGGTCACTCTACTGCTGCAAGGCTTCACCCTACGTCCGCTGATCTCCTGGCTGGCCTTGGAGGCCGATCGCTCAAGCGCGGAAGAGACCTTGCTGGCCCGCATCTATGCCAACGAGCGGGTGGTGGACCGCATTGCGAACTTTGAACAGGAGGCACTTTTGCCCGCTGCCGCCATCCAGCGAGTACGCGTCTATTTTGAGGATCGCCTTGGTGGCTTGCGTGAACAACTCAGCATCGAGACGGGCCAAGACGATCCCGAGAAACCCGGCCAGTTTCTGTCGCTGGCGGAACAGCGGCTGTGGTGGGAACTGGCCCGGGTGGAGCGCGAAGCCATTCTGAAGCTGCGCAGCGAGCAGAAGATCGGCGACGAAGCCATGCGCGAAATCGAGCGCGAAATCGACTTGCTCGAAGCCCGACTAGTGCCCCAAAGCTCCTAGCCCCCGGCGTCAGCCGGGGGATGACTTCCAGAGCAATTGGCACTAAGGAATCAACGCCCGATGACTGCGCTGAGGCGCTTGGCGCTTCGCCAACTGATGCGTGAATTCCGCGCCGAAAAAGAAGATCTGCG
>JAYVRS010000057.1:0-2637 GCA_043776185.1 Bryobacteraceae bacterium
GCCATGCACGGCGCCGCCTACAACATAAGCCCGCTGGTCGTGCAGCTACTGGCTGAGCGCGGGGCGAATCCGCAAATTTGGAGCAAACCGAACAAGGCCGGAGGCACGCCCCTCTTCATCGCCGAAGGCTATATAAGCCGACTCCCGCGACCCGATGCCCCGACCATCGCCGCCATCACCAAACTGATGCTCGCGGCGGGCATCTCCACCGGAGGGCCCCGGCCCAAGATTATCGACAGTTACGAGAAGCCCGCCGTGCGCCCCGCGCCGACTGCCCCAGCGAAGTAACGGCGCGTCCGGTGGATGCGTTCGACTTGCACAGAAACGCTGCCCCCGGCAACTCTCATCGGCGGAGGCTAAAAATACGGTAAGGTTGAGGCCCACCGCATTTCGGAGCTTGCCAGACTTCGCGTAATATTGTTGAAAGAACATAATGTTCCCGGCAACAGGTATCCTAAGTCGGAGCAGCCCGCCGGCGATGCCGCCCGGGGTTGCCCCTTATTACCGACTTATCAGCGGCGCTCCAAACGACGCTGGCAAAATAGAATTCGATCTAGAGCGGCAGCAGCGCCGACGGGTGACGTTCCGGTGCCGCCACTTGCAAATAGAAACTGCCGATGCCCGCCAGACCCAGCATGAATCCCGGCGTTTCACGCCCTGCCCGCCCGCCGGCCCATGGCAGGCGTTGCTCCTCAAAGTGCGCTACTCCAGCTTGCGCCGCTTGAATGGCGGCCGAGGCCGACCGGCCGAGTACGGTTTCGGCGTAAAGCAGCAAGGCGGCATTGCCCGCCACGCCATGGCAGAGTGAGAAGTCAGCGAAGTTCGGCTTGGCCACTACTGGCTCCACCGCAGCCAGCCCGATCTCGGCTTCTTCGCGATACTGTGGGCGGCCAAGCAATTGCCAGGCTCGCAGACGGGAGAAGGCGATGCCTCCCGCTCCATGGCACCAGACCCGCATGAATCCGGGCGGGTCGATCCGGTAGTCCGGCCAGTTACCTTGAGCTGCACTGAAATGGGTCCGCTCATAACGAAATGCTTCCTCGGCGGCGTGGACGAAGCGAGATTCGGCAGTCGCTGTGCCGAGTTCGAGCAGCGCCCATCCGATTCCCGCTGCGCCGTGCGAGAAGCCCGTGAGGTGACGCTGCGGTTTCTTCGGTTGCAGCGAATGCCAGGAATGGCCCGCTTCGGTAACCTGCGCCTGCTTGAGTAGCGCATCGCCATGCTGCCAGGCCCAATCGAGCAGCGCTCGTTCGGTGGTGATTCGCGCGAGGGAGCACAAGGCGGCGACCAGACCGGCGGTGCCGCTAACCAAGTCCGCTTCGCCTGCCGGCGATGGCGGCAGTTCGCGGACCAGCGACAGGGCCTCTTCGCTTCGGCCGGCTTGGGCCAGCACCCAGGCGATGCCGGCCCAACCGCAGTAGAATCCTTGACGGCTGGTGGGCGGCACGCGACTGAGGATGGCGAGCGTCTGCTGAAGGGCTCCGGCGGCCGTCCGCGCGAAGACCGGCTCGCCGGTGACGCTGGCCAATTCTCCCAGAAAATAGGCGATGCCCGCGGAACCGGTGTACAGGTCAGGCCCGATGGGCCCATGCACGATGCGGTCGTCGCCGCGCAGCAGATCGCTGAGCCAGGTACAACGTCCTTGATGCCAGATGGCGTCCCGGCAGAGGCGCGCTCCGAGGCGCTCCGCGGTTTCAAGAAAAGTCATAGGTATCTTCGGAGCCCGCGTTGAGATAAGGCCGCTCGAGCCGCAGCCCGCGCGCCTGAAATCGTTCCTCCAAAGCGGACCAACGATCGTCGGCGCTACCGGCCGGGCAACGCTCGATCGCCTCCGCCAGCAGCGCGCAGCGATGTTGGCCAAAGCTACTGCCGCCAGGGGGATCTTCGGCCAGCGCGACGCCGGGTGCCAGCGGGCGGGTAAAGAGGGGCGTGCCGGCGGCCAAGCCCTCGCCAACGTCGTCCACAATGCGGCGCAGTACCGGCACGGCGAACGCCCAATAGGACCGGTCCAGGTAAAGCACCGCCGCGTCGAGTCGCGCGAAGTGCCCCGCCCGGTGTACGCACTTGAACCGGAAAGGAATCTGGAAGCGGTTGCAGTGGCGGGTGAGTGCCGCCATCAGCGGGGCCGCGCCCGCCTGCTGGACATTCCAATAGATCCGCAGACCGCCGTTTCGGGGGCCGTGGCGATTCACCGTTTCGCCGAAGGCGTAGTAGAAGGCATCTTGCAGCGTTTGCGACTCATGGGCCACATGCACGCGAATGGGGTCACCGGCCCCCGGACGATGACCCGGGCCGCCCAAGCTGAGATACTCGCCGGGCTCAAACCAACGTCGCGCCCCGGGCCGGTGGCCAAGCACGCGGCCATCCGCCGCCGCCTCTTCCACTTGCCAGGAGGCGTCCCATCCCGCTTGCGAGGTGTTGGCCCGCGCCAGTTCTTCGATGATGCTGGGGCCGCTGGCCAGGGGTGAACTGTCAGGAAAGCGCTGCGTGTAGCCATGCAAATAAAGCCAGGATTTCCGCTCGCCCTCCCCCGCCGCCGCGTCCCACAACCGCAGCAGATACTCGCGCCAGGCCGTCACGGGCCCACCAATTCGCCTGCCGCGACGGCGGTATGTTCGAAGATGTTTTGGCTGAGTT
>JAYVRS010000058.1:0-8730 GCA_043776185.1 Bryobacteraceae bacterium
GAGCGCCGGCTGCCATTGCGACTGCTTGACCAGCAGATCCCCGTAGAAAAAGAATGGCTCCTCGTATTTATCGTCTAACTCCATGGCTCGTTTTAGATATTTCATGCCGGCGTCTGTTTGGCCCTGTTTCTGCAAGTAATAACCGCGTTCGAATTGGGCGCGGGCGGATTGAGGAAAGCGAGTAGCGGCGAGCGCCGCGAGTTCAGCGGCGGCGGCCTGGTCGCCGGCATCCTGGTAGGCCTTGATGGCCAGAAAATAGAGATTCTGCTCACTGGGCGCGACACGCAGCGCCTGGCGGGCGATGGTGGCGGCTTCATGAAAGTAGCGCCCGGCGCTGTATTCCACGCTCAGCACCTGCATCAGCTTGACGTTGGCGGGCTGGTAGACGAGCGCGGCTCTCCAGGCGCGGATGGCGTCTTCCCGGCGGCCGAGTTGCTGAAAATTCGAGCCGCGCATCAGTTGCACCTGGTAGCTGTTCGCGATGGCCGCGGCGCGGTCCAGCAGAGGAGCGGCCTCTTGTGGGCGCTGTTGCCGATGCCGCAGCACTCCCAGATTGAACAACGACGCGAAGTGCCGGGGATCGTTCTGAATCGCTTGCTCCCAAAGGCGGGCCGCTTCGCCGGTATTGCCGCTTTGCGCGGCGGCCAGAGCCTGCTGCGAGAGGGATTCGGCCGGCGACTGGGCCAGCCACGCGGCGAATATCAGCGCCAGCATCATGGGCGGCCGCTGCCCTCTTTCAAGTGCAACGTTTCTCCAGCCGCGCCGCCGTCGAAGGTCTCGCGATCGCCGGATGGCCAGCGGACTTGCACGCTATCGACCCGCGCCGCCGCGCCCAGGCCAAAGTGCAAGCGGCGGTCGCTTTGAGACAGGAAGCTGGATTGGCTCAGCACTGGCAGTGTTTGCCGGCTGCCGCCCGCCACAATGGTCACGACGGCGCCGATGGCCGAACGGTTGGACCGCACGCCTTCGAGCACCACTTTGATGGAACCCGCGTTCCCGGTGAGCGTGTTGCGCAGCAGGGATGGCGGCTCCCCCATGTTCATCACGGCCACGTCGATATCGCCATCGTTATCGAAGTCGCCGAACGCGGCGCCGCGGCTCGAATGACGCGCGGCGATACCCGGGCCAGCTAGCGTGCTGACGTCTTCGAACCGGCCGTCACCGAGATTGCGATAGACGACGCGGGGCTGGCGGTAGCTCTCCTTGTTGCCCCCTTTGCCGGCCTGGTCAAGCTCCGGATAGACGTGTCCATTCACGGCGAAAATATCCTGCCAGCCGTCATTGTCGAGGTCAACAAAGGCGACGCCCCAGCCGACGAATTGGGGATTGATCGCCAGACCGGCACCCAGCACCACGTCTTCAAAGATGCCGCCACCGGTGTTGCGATACAGGTTCGGGTGATCGCCGGCGAAGTTGGTCTTCACCAGGTCAAGCAGTCCGTCGCGATTATAGTCGCCGACCCCGATGCCCATGCCGCCTTGTTCGAAGCCGTGCTCATTGAAGGCGACGCCGGTCTCCGTGCCGATTTCGCGGAAAGTGCCGTTTTTCTCGTTGCGAAAGAGAATGCTGGGCGTGGAATCGCTGGCGATGTAGAGGTCCACCCAGCCGTCGCCGTTGAGGTCGGCGGCGATGGCGGTGAAGGCGTAAAAGTCCTTGGCGGCGGCGATCCCGGCCGCTTGGGTGACGTTCTCAAAGGTGCCGTCGGGCTTCTGGTGGAACAGCGTGGCGCTGCCGTAGGGCAGGCCGCGCGGGCCGCAGAAGACGGGCAAGCCTTTCCATTCGCAGTTGGAAGCCTTGCCGGGTGGCGGAGTCTTGGCGAGGTCGAATTGTTGGTAGCTCGTGACGAAAAGGTCGAGGCGGCCGTCGCGGTCGTAGTCGAGAAAGGTGCACCCGGTGCTCCATTCCTTGGCCGGTCCGGCGACCCCTAAGCGCGCGCCGGCCTCGGTGAAACCGCCTTTCCCATCGTTCAGCAGCAGCAGGTTAGGTCCCCAGTAGGTGACGAAAAGGTCGTCGTCGCCATCGTTGTCGATGTCCCCGGCGCAGACGCCGTTACCCCAGCCGCTGTGGCCCACTCCGGCGGCTTCGGTGACGTCCGTAAAGCCGCCTTTGCCGTTGTTGCGATAAAGCTTGTTGGTGGGCGGGCGGGCATTGCCGAAGCCTTCCAGGCGCGACCCGCTGACGACGAATAGATCGAGCCAGCCGTCACGGTCGTAGTCGATAGCGGCGAGGCCGGTGCCGTTGGCTTCGATGATGTATTTCTTTGCCGACGGATTGCCCACGGTCGTGGATACGATGAGTCCTGCCTTGCTAGCGATGTCCTCGAAGGTGGCGTGGAAGGGCCGTCCCGAGGGCGCTTGGCGAGGGGCGGCCGGAGCGTTTCGGGTGGCCACCCCTTGTGCCCAGAGGAGAATGGCGGCGGCCAAGAGGAAGAAAATGCCGAGACGCGACGCGGCGGTCATGATTGCCATCATCCATATTGTCCGTCAGTTTGCGACCTGTCAGTTTGTGATATCCTTAGCTCGCTTATCGGTGGAGTTTTGCCGAAGCGACTTCAGGAGAATAAAGACAATATGAAATATCAGGCTCGGTCAGCGTTATTTACGTTAGCGCTTACTATCTGCTCCGCTTCCCTGTTTGCCCAAACCGCCGCCACCTTGGTCGGTGATGTGTACGATCCCTCAGGAAACGTGATTCCCAATGCCTCCGTCATCGTCACGAGTACCGGTACGGGCGCGGCCCGCACGGTGCAAACGAACGCTGCCGGACAGTGGCGCGTCACGCCCCTTAACCCCGGCAACTATTCGATTCAGGTGAAGGCGGATGGGTTCAAATCGCAGGTCCGCAAGGAAATTGAACTGCAGGCGAGCGCGGTATTGGAAGTTGATTTCAATCTGGCGCTCGGCTCGGTTACCGATACCGTCGAGGTCACCGGCGCGGCTCCGCTGCTGCAAACCGAAGAAGCCTCGGTGGGCAATGTGGTGGCGGCGAAGGAATTGGAACGCCTGCCAGTGAACGGGCGGAACTTTACGCGCCTCATTCTCCTGATGCCCGGCACCAGTTCGGTGACGCGTAGTCAGTCGCGAGGTACCGGCCAGTCGGGCACCGCGCTTTTCTCGGTGAACGGCGCTCGTCCGCAGGACAACAACTACACGATTGATGGCTTTGACGCCAACATGCAAATGATGAACTCGCCGGGTATTTCCCCGCCGATGGATGCGCTGCAGGAATTCAAGATTGCCACGAACACCGGCTCCGAGTTCGGCCGTTCGATGGGCGCCAACGTTTCGATGGTGATCAAGTCCGGCACCAACCAGTTACATGGGACGGCCTACGAATACCTCCGAAACAACGTGTTGGATGCGAACGAATTCTTTGCCAATCGCAGTGGCTTGCCGAAGGTGCCTTTCAAACAGAATCAGTATGGCGTCTCCATTGGCGGTCCGATTCCCAAAATGAGCAGCAAGATGTTCTGGTTCGCGAGTTGGGAAGGTTTCCGCAGCCGCCGGGCCTCCACCCAGATTGGCAACGTACCGCCTGCTGACTTCCGTAACGGCAACTTCTCCGCCCTACTGAATGAGGCCACGCCAACGATCGTACGGGATCCTTTCAACAACAATGTCCCGTATGCGAACAACATAATTCCCACGGCGCGCATCAATCCGGCCATTCCCACGGCCCTGCAACTGACGACACCGCTGCCCAACCGCGCGGGCTTGGTGCAGAACTACATTTCCAGCGGCTCTCGCGCGAACAATCGCGACGGCCTGCATTGGCGCTACGACTACAACAAAAGCGAGAAAAACACTTTCTATTTCCGCTTCAGTTATCAGAACGCCGACTTACTCAGCCCGGCCTTACAGCCGAACTTCATCAGTAATAGCGAATATGATGCCACTAACTACGGCGGCTCCTGGACCCACATTTTCAACCCCACCACCACTCTCGAGGTGGGTTTTGGCTCCAACCAGCCAAACAATCCCAGCATCACCAGCAAGGGTTCTCTCACGCGGGCCGATTTTCTTACGAAAACCGGCATGCAGATGTACCAGAAGTCCGTATTCGGCGATCCGCTGGTAAACATCAGCTTCGGCAGCTACGGCACCCCCGGTGCGGGCGGCGATGTTACGGGCGATAACGTCTGGCAGTGGCGCGGCAACTTTACCAAAATTATGGGTAAGCATTCGCTGAAAGTGGGCGGGCAGTATCATCATCGCCAGTTCTACACGAATACTTCGAACCCCATGAACGGCGACGCGCTTTTCCTGGGCGGCGTCACCGGTTTCCCGATGGGCGACGCCTTGCTGGGCTATCCCGGCGAAGTGCGACGCGGCGAGGGCAACACCCTGACCGATGGCATTGGCCACTTTCTCATCGGCCACATTCAAGATGACTGGCGCGTATCAAATAAGCTCACGATCAACATGGGCTTGATGTATCAATTCGGTAGCCGCCCCTACGATACTTCAGACCGCTTGGGCAATTTGGTGGTGCAACGTAATCCCTCCACCGGCGCCTATTCGGGACGCCTGCTCTGGGCGACCGTCAATCCGCAGCCGAACCCGGATACCGGCGAGGCGAATTCGCCGGCCCGCACGGACGGCACGGGCCGCGCCTTAGTGCGCAGCGACAAGAATGATTGGGCGCCGCGACTCGGTCTGGCTTACAAGGTAAATGACAAAACCGTGGTCCGCATGGGTGCCGGTATGTTCTATAACTCTACCTTTGTGCAGGAACTCCAGGATCTTCGTAAATTCTGGCCGTACACCGTGCAGCAGGTGTTCAGCCCGAACCGCGGTGGCGTCCTCGATCAATCGATCACCGCGCCTGGCCCAGGGTTCTCCAACACTTCCGCTATTGGTGGCTGGCCGCAGAATCCGGACAATCGCTCGCCCTATTCGAGCCAATGGAACGTCTTCATCCAGCGCCAGTTGCAGGATTCGTTGACGTTCGATGTGGGCTACGTCGGTTCAGCGAGCAAGAAGCAGATCGGCTATTCGCCCTTCAACAACGCGCTGACGCCCGGACCGGGCCCCATTCAGCCCCGTCGCTTGTTGCCGAACTTCGGCGACTTGGACGGCGGTTCGAATCAGTTTAACGGTAGTTACAATGGCCTGCAGGCCACGCTGAAGAAGCGCTTCTCGCGTGGCCTCCAGTTCAACATGAACTACTCCTGGCAGAAGTCGCTCGATAACCAGTCTTCGCTCGCCGAAAGCGGCAAGACGGAAGATCCTTTCAATCGCCGTCGTGATTGGAGCCGGTCTAGCTGGGACATCAACCACGTCTTCGTCTTCTCTTACGTGTATGAGCTTCCCTTTGGCCGGGGCCGCCAGTTTGGCAGCGGCATGAACCGGGCCGCCGATGTTTTGGTCGGCGGCTGGTCGCTCGAAGGGATCACGCGCCTGGAAAGTGGACCGCCCATCCTGGTGTCCACCAGCGAAGATCTCTCCAACACGGGCCGTCATACGCAACGGCTCAATCTAGTGGGTAATCCGAACGATGGTCCGAAGACGGCGGAAAAGTTTTTCAACACCTCCGCTTTTGTGCGGCCGCCACTCTACCAATTCGGCAATGCTTCCCCGAATATCACCAACGCCGATCGCATCCTGAGCTTGGATTTTACCTTACATAAAGCCTTCAAGATTACGGAGCGCCACGCCTTGGAATTCCGTTCGGAGATCTATAACCTCACCAACACCACCAGCTTCGGTGACCCGGTAGGCAACATCAACGCCGGCGATTTCGGTCGCGTCAGCGGCCAACGGGTGGCTTCACGGCAGATCCAACTCAGTCTGCGCTATCGGTTCTAACTGAGTAGATCGCGAATAAAGGGCCTCGGCTTAGCCGAGGCCCTTTTTCTATTGACCGCGTCGTCTAGAAGAAGCGTTCCTGCCGGCGCAGATTGCCGAAGGAACCAATGTTGGCGACGCTGAAGGCGAAGCGGTATTGATTGTAGTGGATGGGGCCATAGTCCAGCGTGCGGAACTGGAACGAAAGTCCACAGCAATCGGAATTGTAAGTAATCTGTGAGTTACTAAATTGCAGCTGGCGCAAGCGATAATCGTAGATGGCATTAAATCCAGCGTTCCAGCCGCGCCGGTTCTCGCGGCCGATCCCAATCAATCCCGTGAATTGATTGGCGGGCGGCGAGAGCGTGCCGTTTCTCACTTGGTTGTGGCCGGCCGAAAGGAAGATCTCGTTGAGGCGGCCATTGGCGGTGAAACTGGAATTTGTGATGCCTCCCCGCTGGGGGTCGTAGTCGGTGCGCCATTCGATACCCAAGCTCGGGATGGGATTCATGCGCAAGGAAGAGACGACGGGCGAGTAATTGCGGCGGCCATCGAGGAATGAGAAAGAAGTCAAACTGATTTGGCTCTCGAGCACGTTCCGGCGGCCATCGATGATGGCGCCGCCGAAGCTGGGGTCAAAGTAGCGGCGTTGCCAGACAGTCCACGTCAGAAACTCCCGGATCACGCCGTCTTTATTCTTGACGAAGAAACGATTCGCGAGTGAGACCTCGGCTTCGCGGGTGTTGTTGAGTAACTCGATTTCGTCGAAAAGAATGGTCCGGTTGAAGTCGGCCACGCCGGAGACCGCACGAAAGCTGGCGCGCGGTTCGATCACATGTTTCATCTTCACCCCGGCCCAGCTTGGGGCCTTGAACGTTTTAGCGATCGAGGGCAGTACCAGATCGAAACCAAAATCGCTGGCCAGGCGAGTCTGATTCTGCCCGGTCACTTGGGTGGGGCGGTCTGGCTGACTTGAGCCCCAATAACTTCCCCGTACAGCAAAGCTTGGAATCAGGGCAATCTCTTTCCATCGCAGCCGCGTGGAAATGCGCGGATTGACGTCGAGACGCTCCACAAATGCACGAGTTTGGAACAACGGCTGATTGCGGCGTACCAGGCCCCCGCTGCTCTCGAGCGATACCCAAACCGGCAGTTCGCGCTTGAATACCGGCCGCTCCCGCACTACGAACTCCACTTGCGGCAGCCGGCGGATGCTGACTTTATCTCCCGGTAAATCACTTTGAAAATTATCTTGTTGTGCGAGAATGCCGTGGATGCTGTAACTGGACCAATGCTTTGAAACGATGCCAATGGATTTTACTTCCGAGGCAATTGCCTCCGTAAAAGTTTGGGTAAAGGCTTGGCGGAAAGTAAGGCTCGAAAGATAGTTCACCTGCCCTCGCGCGTACCATCCGCGACCTAAGTCGGCTCGACCGTTGAAGACAAGATTGTAGCCACCTTGTTTAATGCGCGTAACGCCATCGCTAAGCAATTGGCCGCGATCATTAATGCCCCAAACGTTAAGATTGAAGTCCGACTTGTCGGTCGGCTTACCGCGGAACTCTGCGGCGTGCGCCAGTCCGCGCTGCGTAAAGTAAGTGGCGTTATAGAGCACATCATAACTGCGATTGATCGCCAAGAAATAACCCAGACCATAGACAAACCCGAGGCGCGAGGACGTGCCAAACTTAGGGGTTAGAAAGCCGCTACGGCGGGGTTGCTTGGCGAGCGACTTATAGAAATAGGGGAAGAAGAAAATGGGCACGTTGCCCACCAGAAATCGCGATTTCTGGGCGATCGCCCGCTCGCCCGGGATGATATCGAACTTGGGACCGCTGAGCCGCCACCATGGACGAGGCAGGCGGCACGACGTGATGAAGCCGTCATAGAGAATATAACGATTCTTCAAACGCTCCGCCCACTTCCCCTGAAAGATGAACGGGTTCGACGTAGTAAGAATGCCCGGACGCGCGTCGACCTTGGCCGGTGACGATCCCCGCACGTTGTAGAACTTGCCCTCTTGAGTCTCGAGATTGTATTCGGCACGATCGCAAAAGAGGACCTCGCCACTGGTGAAGTTTTCGTAATGAACATGGCCGCGAGCCTCGGCCTCACCGGTCTCGGTGTCGTAGTCGATCTCGTCCGCTTTCAGCAGGAGGTCGGTGGTTTCCAGTTCCACGCTGCCGCGCAGGAGACGCTTGTTGCCCAGCACTTCCTGCGTGACGCCGCGAACCACGATGTCGTTCGCCCCCGGTGCATCCGTTCGTTTACGCTCAATGCGCTGGTTCGGTTCCAGGGGTACGGGGGGGGCGGCGGGCACCGGATAACTGCGCGGGTTGAATTGCGCGCTCAGTGTAGCGCCAACCGCTAGTAACTCCAGGATCATCAGCGACAGTCCCTTCAAGAACTTCGGATGACAAGTGTGGTGAAATATGTTACGACAATACAAGCTGCGGAAGGTCTCTCCTGTACTCTTGCATGGACCGGGAAGCGCCCGCAAGCGCCTTCAACGAGAACCGTAAAGTGGCGGCGGACCGAAATTCGAATATGATCAATTGCCGATTCTGCGGAACCTCCAACGCGCGTGAGGAAAATCGATGCTTTCGTTGTGGCCGCCGGCTGCACTTAGCCAACGCGCGCGCCGCGCCGGAGTCCTACCGCCCCGCGGAGTCGACGGTGCATTCCGCGCCTGCCGGCTATCCAACTGCGGACGCTGAGCTCCTGCCCGCCCCTCCAGACCTTCACGTCTCCGACCTTCACCGTAGCTTGGGAATCGGAGTCTCCGATGGCGGTGGCCGGGGTGCCGCCACCAGAATGGCTCCGTCCCCAGTCGTGCTTCCCGCGACAGTTGTTTCCGCCACAGTCCCGGCCCGGGCCGTCGATCGCGAATTTCCCATGGACGGCTTGCCGGGCGAAGGCGAATGGGGTTCGCTCAGCTTTCAAC
>JAYVRS010000059.1:0-8719 GCA_043776185.1 Bryobacteraceae bacterium
CGGTTTTGGCGGGGAAGAGTGATGCCGAACTGATGGCTCCACTGCCGCCAGGGCCGATCATGGGCGGCGCGCCGCGCATGGCAGTAATCTCCGGGATTACGGACCATACGGCGCATCATCGGGGGGCGCTGACGGTGTATGCGCGCATGAATAAGATCGTTCCGCCGATGCCGTATATGTGAGGCTGCGGCTTAGGAGACCTGGATCGACTTTACGTGGAAATCCACCGCGCCGCCCCAGTCGGCATGGTCCTTGTAGCAGCCGTCGTTATCGGGGCCGCCGGCTGCATTGATCGAAATAACGTCGCCCGCACTATTCGGCTCCGAAAAGAGCGTCCACGAACCGGACGCCACAATGGCGGCGGCAAAAGTGAAGTCGTCGCCATTGAGCGTCAGGTCCGGGTCATTTCCGTAGAACGTCTTGGATTGGTTTTGGAAGCCTTGGGTATTGAACACGATCAGTTTTGCCACTAGCTGCTCCTTCGCTTTTGCATTCTGCATAATATCCTAGAAGTCATGTTTGCGAAACTTAGTGGCGCGGTTTTTCTGGTGATGGGGCTCGCGGCGGGGGAAGACGACGTTCTGCGGATCGGGCCAGGCATTACGCCGCCTAGCGTGACGCGGCGAGTGGAGCCCGAGTACTCAACGGAAGCGCGCAACAACGGCATTCAGGGAACGGTGATGCTGGAGATCGTGGTGAGCGAAAAGGGGCGAGCCACCGACATCACCGTCATCAGTCCGATGGGTTTCGGGCTGGACGAGATGGCGCGGGCAGCGATTGAGAAATGGGAGTTTGTGCCGGGAAAAAAGGACGGGCACCCCGTCAAGATACTGGCGACGGTGGAGGTGAACTTCCGTTTCCGCGAAGCATGGTTCGACGAAAAAGCGGAACGTCAACGGAGCACCTTTAACCTCACTTTGCAGACCCTGGGTCGAGCGGGGGCGAGTGAGGGTGCGATCAAAGCGGCGGTGGGGCGCGTGCAGGATCTGGCGAAACAGAACTATCCGGCCGGCATGTATCTTTCAGGCCTGTGGCAAATGACCGGTGAGCATGTCGCTAAGGATCCGGTGGCCGGGTTCGAGTTGATGGAAAAGGCGGCGGCCAAGAACTACGGTCCGGCGATCTATGAGGTTACCGCGCGCCGCTTGGAAGGGAACCCTTCATCTGACGAACTGGCCAAGGGCCTGGAGAGTTTGCGGCGGGCCGCGCTTTTGGGCAGTGCGGGTGCGCAATATAACCTGGGACACCGCTATGAGACCGGGAAGGACGTACCGGTTGAGATCGAGCGGGCCAGACGTTATTTCCGATTGTGTGGTTCGAAGGGCCAATCGGCGTGTCAGTTCCGATTGGGCAAGTCACTGCTCGAGAGTCCCACCCGGCTCGAGCGCGAGTACGTCCAAGCTGTGGCATGGCTGCAATTGGCTGCGGCAGGGGGCAGCGCCGGGGCGAAGGTGCTGGTGGCCCAGGAAGAGCCTAAGCTCTCCATGGCGCAAACCATACTGGTTAGTAAGTTGAAAACCCAGCTAGTTCGCAAACCGGGGGAATAGCTGCACTCACGACTTGGCCAAGCCGCGGATGGCGGCGGATAGGAATTGGCCGGTGTGGGAGTTGGGTAGTCTCGCGATCTGCTCGGGTGTACCGGCGCCGACGATGAGTCCGCCGCCAGCACCGCCTTCGGGGCCTAAGTCGATGATCCAGTCGGCGGCGCGGATGACGTCCATGTTGTGCTCGATTAATAGGACACTGCCGCCTTGCTCGATGAGCTTTTGAAAGGCCGTGAGTAACTTGGCGATGTCGTCGAAGTGCAAGCCCGTGGTGGGTTCGTCGAAGATAAAGAGGGTGCCCGCGCAACTGGCGAGCGCTAAGTGGGCGGCCAGCTTGACGCGTTGCGCTTCGCCGCCTGAGAGCGTGGTGGCGGATTGGCCCAGTCGCAGATAGCCTAAGCCGACCTCGTCCAGTACGCGTAGTTTGTTGAATAACTTAGGCTGGTCGGCGAAGAGCGTCATGGCCTCCGAGATACTGAGGCGCAGCACCTGATGGATGTCCAATTCGCGATATTTGATTTCTAAAAGGGCCGGCTTATAGCGGGTGCCCTTGCAATCGTCGCAAACCAGCTCGACGTCGGCCAGAAATTGCATCTCGACGGTGACGGTGCCGTCGCCCTGGCAGGTTTCGCAACGGCCGCCAGGAATATTGAATGAAAAATGCCCTGCGGAATAGCCGCGTTTTTTGGCTTCGGGCGTGGCGGCGAATAACTCGCGGATTAAGTCGAAGGCCTTGACGTAAGTAACCGGGTTCGAGCGCGGCGTGCGGCCAATGGGCGACTGGTCGACCAGAATTACGTTCGATAGCTGTTCGGCGTGCTCCACGGTGCGGCACGTTTGGCGCTCGGAATTTTCGAAGGCCTCGGACTCCGACGCCGGGGACTCGCCTTCGCTCTTGTAGCGGCGCGCGAGCGTGCGGTGAATAACGTCATGGACTAAAGTCGACTTACCGGAGCCCGAGACTCCTGTCACGGCGACCAGTAAGTCGAGCGGAATCTCCACATCGATGTTACGCAAGTTATTTGCGCGGCAACCGCGAAACGTCATTTGACGTTTCTTATTTACTTTGCGCCGCTGGCCGGGGTTGGCGCGCGCGGTGTTCTCGGCGCGCAAATGCACGCCGGTGCGCGAGGGGTGAGCGGGCCAGCGGACTAACTCATCAAAGGTGCCCTCGTAAATCAACTGGCCGCCGTGTTCGCCCGCGCCCGGACCCAGGTCAATCAGATGATCGGCGGCGCGCATGACGTCCGAGTCATGTTCGACGACCAGAATCGTATTGCCCAAATCGCGTAACTCATGCAGGATGCGAATCAGCCGGCCGGTGTCGCGCGAATGCAAGCCAATCGATGGTTCGTCGAGGACATAGCAGGCACCCACTAACTGCGAGCCGAGGCACGTGGCTAACTGAATGCGCTGGGCCTCGCCGCCCGAAAGCGTGGCCGAGAGGCGATCGAGCGTAAGATACTCGAGGCCGACGTCGTTTAGGAATCGCAAGCGCTGGCGAATCTCGACGAGGATCTTGTCGGCGATGGCCCGGGATTCGTCGGGCAAGGTCATCTGGGCAAAAAATGTAAGTGCCTCGGCGATATTCAGCTTGACGATGTCGCCGATGGTGCGGCCCGAGAGTTGGACGTTCAAGGCCTCGGGCCGCAGACGGCTGCCGTCGCAATCGGTGCAGCGCGCATAGCCCCGGTAGCGGCTGATAAAGACGCGCACGTGGACTTTGTACTTCTTCTTTTCCACCTCGACGAAGAAGTTACGCACGCCTTCTTCGACCACTTTGCGTTGCTCGCGGGTGAGTTCGCCATAGGGAGTGGCGAAGGGGAATTTGGCGGGTTGGCTGCGCTGGAACTCTTCGTATTGCCACTCGTAGGAGGGTTTGTTCCAGGGGTCGACGGCGCCTTCGTCGAGGCTCTTCGTACGGTCTGGCACGATGAGGTCCATGTCGTAGTCGATGGTGTTGCCGAAGCCCTGGCAGCGCGGGCAGGCACCGAAGGGATTGTTAAAGCTGAACAGGCGCGGCTCGGGCGTTTGGAACTCTGTGAAGCAAGTCTTGCAACTGAAGGCTTCGGAGAAGCGCAGACGCCGGGCCTGGGGCGTCGCCTCTTCGAAGATCACTTCGCCGCCTTCGCGGTAGCAGACCTCGGTGGTATCGACGACGCGCTGGTGCAGGTCTTCACTGATGGCGAAGCGATCCACCAAGGCAAACAACGGCTCCGCGAAGTCGATGTCGAGCAGGCTTTCGGGCGAGGAGAACTCGAAGATGCGGCCGTTTTGGAAGAGGCGGTTGAAGCCTTTGGCGCGTAGTTCAAAGAGACGGTCGCGCAGATCGCCGGTTTCGACGCGGGCCTTGGTGACGGTTTTCAGCAGCGTCTTCTTGAGGGGCGATTCCTTCTTGGCCGGCGTGGCTTTTTTGAGGGTGTCATCGGGCGCGACAGCTTCGGCTTGCACGATGGGAAACAGGGCATGCCAACGCGAACCCAAGGGCTGGCGCAGCATGGTCATGGCGACTTGGTCGACGGTGTCGCGCTCGACGGGCTTTTTGCAGGTGGGGCACCAGGTGGTGCCGGCGCGAGCATACAGGAGCCGCAGAAAGTCGTAGATCTCGGTGGAAGTGGCGACGGTGGAACGCGGATTGCGCGTGGTGTTTTTCTGCTTGATGGCCACCGGCGGCGCGATGCCGTCGATCTCGTCGACGTCGGGCTTCTCCATGCGTTCGAGAAACTGGCGCGCGTAGGCCGACATTGATTCGACGTACCGCCTTTGCCCTTCGGCATAAATGGTGTCGAAGACGAGCGAACTCTTCCCGGAGCCCGATACGCCGGTAACCACGGTCAATTGGTGATGAGGGATAGCCAGCGAAAGGTTCTTGAGATTATGAACGCGGGCACCACGAATGAGGATCGAATCTTGAATACTCTAAGTATAACGTTCGATGAAATTCTCTCAAACACTCATTCGCTGGTATGAAGGCGTGAAGCGCGATTTGCCTTGGCGCCATACGGACGATCCCTACCGGATTCTGGTCTCCGAAGTGATGCTGCAGCAGACGCGGGCGGCGACGGTAATCCCCTACTACGAGCGATTTTTGGCGGCCTATCCCACGGCTGACGCGCTGGCGGCTGCGCCGGAGAGCGAGTTGTTGGCGATGTGGAGCGGCTTGGGCTACTATTCGCGGGCGCGCAATTTGCAACACGCCGCACGCGTGATCGGCGGCGACTTTCCGGCTGACTACGAGAGGATCCGGGCCTTGCCCGGCGTGGGCGACTATACGGCCGCGGCCGTGGCCAGCATTGCGTTTGGATTGCCCCATGCGGTGCTGGACGGCAATGTGGTGCGGACGATGGCCCGGGTGACCAACGATGCCGGTGACATCGGTTCACCGGTGGTGCGACGCCGGTTGCAAGCGGCGGCAGACGAACGGCTGGATAAGAAGCGGCCGGGGTTGTTCAACCAGGCCATGATGGAACTGGGGGCGACGCTGTGCACGCCGCGCAAGCCGCAGTGCCTGCTGTGCCCGGTCGTTCAGCTGTGCGAAGGGCACCTAGCGGGGCGGCAGGATCAACTGCCGGTGAAGCTGCGGCAGGCGAAGGCAATCGATGAAGAGGTGATGCTGCTGCTGGTGCGGCGAGGTGAGCAATACCTTTTCTGGCTGCGTCCGGCGGAGAGCAAACGACTGGCCGGATTTTACGAATTGCCCAGTGCCGATCAACTGCCCCAAGCTACGCGGGGCGCGCTGATCGGGGCGGTGAAGCACTCCATTGTGAATCATCGCTATACGATCGCCGTGGTGGAAGCGAAGCTGGCGAAACCGCCCGCCGGTTTTGTGTGGCTCGACCCAGCGGAGGCCTGCACCCGCCCTATCAGCACCATTGCCAAGAAGGCTTTGCGCCTTTTGAAGAAGGAAACGAATGCCCGAACTACCTGAAGCCGAATACATGGTGCGCCGGTTGCGCTTGGATGCCGGTGAGACGACGATCACTCGCGTGCGCCTGCTGCGCCCGGGGATGACGCGTCCCCAACCGCAGCAGCGACTGGTGAGGCTGGCCGGTAAGCAAGCCATCACCGGCTACGGACGGCGGGCCAAGAGCGTCCTGATCGAGCTCGGCAACTGCCATATCGTGCGCGTGCAACTGGGCATGACCGGCCACATCTACCACGTGCCGAATGCCCGCGATCTGCCGAAGTACACTCGCATCGCTTTCGACCTTCACGATGGCAGCGCGCTGGCCTTTGAAGACTCGCGCACGTTCGGCAACATCACGATCCACTCGACGCGAGACCTGCCCGTGGTGTTCGCCGATCTAGGCCCGGAGCCGCTGGATGCTTCGTTCACGCCCGCCGTGCTGGCGGCGGCGCTGGCCGGTACGCGCGCCCCCATCAAGCCGTTGCTGCTTGACCAAAGCCGCGTGGTGGGCTTGGGCAATATCTGGGCGGCGGAGGCTTTGTGGAAGTCGCGCATTCATCCCTTTACGGTGACGTCCGCCCTGACCCCGAAGCAGATCCGAGCGCTGCACGGGGCGATCGTTAGTGTGCTTACTAAGGCGGTGAAGAATACTTTTCAAGCGACGGAGGTAGGCGCGGATTTCCCTGAGGCTGACTTACTCGCCGTCGCGGTTTATCAGCGCGATGGCCAGCCCTGCCGCCGATGTCGGCAGCCTATTGTGCGAGTTACTCAAGCCGGTCGCAGCACATTCTTTTGTCCGGAATGCCAAGCTTTATGACCGGACGGCAAGGGCAGGTGAATAACCGGGATGGCAAAGTCTCTTACGAGCCCACAGCGTCGGCAGTGGGCGACCAGCTGCGTTGAATGCACCCCACAGCTAACGCTGTGGGCTAGGAGGGCGGAAAGGAAGAAGTGGGCGGCCATTTACTACTTCTTCTTCTTGGCGGGACCCTCTTCACCCTCGGGCGCGGCATTGACGTCGACGCGCCGCCCGCCCACGGCTGGGGGAACCCAACCGTCGTTCGACGGTCCGTTTTGGAAGAACTTTGCGGTGCCGCTTAACGGGTGGTCCTTGTAATAGACTGCGGCCGCTTGGCCGAAGATCTTGCCGGCGCGGAGCGTGTCGTCGTGGACCTTCTTGACCATGGCCTGATAGCGGTCGTCGGTTTGGGGGTAGCCCGAGAAGGAACTGAGGTCGTTGTTACCCATGATGACGACGTCGATGCCAGCCACGCGGGCGATGTCATAAGCGTTGGCGACGCCGGTGGGCGACTCAATCATCACCACCACCAGCATGTTGTCATTGAAAGTTTGCCGGTAAGGGCCGTACTTTCCCCAAACATTGCGGGCTTGGCCGCCGCCGGCGCTGCGGTGGGCCTCGGGGGGATAGCGCGACCAGTTGGCGGCTTCGCGCGCCCGTTCCACGGTGTCGACGGTGGGAACGATGACGCCCAGCGCGCCCAAGTCGGTCGCGTGCTGAATGTGAAACTCCTGCGCATCGGGCAAGCGAATCATGGGCGTGGCGGGCGCGTCCGGGCAACCGGCAATCATCTTCTCGACATCTCTGAATTCGAGCGTGCTGTGTTGCATCTCAAACCAGGTGTAGTCGTAATGCTTGGCCTTCTCGCAGTAGCCGGCCACGTCGAAGGTGTCTTGAGTAAAGCTGAACACCTGCTTCCCATCCAGCAGCTTTTGCTTGGCGGTGTTATAGAGCTTCGCTTTGGGCGTCGCTTGGGCGGCGACGGGGCGAGCAGTGCAAGTGATAGCCAGGATGGCGATCAGGGCAAAAGCGAATTTCGACATGGATGGTGCTCCTTTAAGCGACTCAGCGTCCAGGGAAGTATATCGCAACGGAGCCGCGAAGTTTCGTCTTACTTAGGCGGCGGCTTGGTGCTGACTTTGTGGGAGTCCGCCAGGGGGGCGAAGCGGATTGAGTATACCGGACCGCGGTTTATCGACAAGGCCAAAGTGTCCTTGACGATGGCCAAAGAGTCCGTTTGTTCCACTAGCGGCTGAGGCTGCTTCTGGCGGACGGGCTCGTCGGTGGTTGAGGTGGAGAGCGTGGCCCGCAGCGTTCCGGTGACGCGGATGTTGGCGGAGAAGATGGCGAGCGACAGATAGTAAGTGCCGGTGCGCAGGATGGGAATGCTGTTGTTATTTATGGTGATGAATTCGCTGCCGGTGACCGAATCGCCGAGGTGATCGTAGACGGTGCCAGTAGGCGGCTGGCCGTAGCGCACATAGAGGTCGACGTCGACGTTGGGCGTCGTCGTCACCAGACTGAGATCCATGCGGTTGAAGCCGGGCGGCACGTTGACGATGTAGGTGGCAGCGAAGGCGGGGGCGGTGGTGAGGGGCGCGATGTTGAAAGTCAAAGCGGTGCCGGGGGCGAGCACCGGGAAGTCGGTGGCGGGGCCCGAAGCAGCTAGCGTGAAGTTGAGCGCAAAGAGCTCGGAGCCATTCCAGAAGGCCCGGGCGGTCCAGCGGCCCAAACGCTGGGCGTTGGGGGTGCCGGCGAGGTCGAGGGTGGCGTTGAAGCAGCCCGCGCCGTCGATGCTGAAGGGATCAAATGTGGCGGTGCGTTGCACGGTGCCCGATGGGTCGACAAACTGAACGCTGGGGATACCGCCGCGGGTGCCGGTGCCGCTAAAGTAAAGCACGGCGCGGGGATCGGTGGCCAGAAACGTGTCGGCGGAGGCAGGCGTGGCGCACGTGGTGGGGGCGGTTCGCGACATGACGCGCTCGCGCACGGTGAAGGCTCCGGGGGTTTGGATGGTGGCGGTGACATTGCCTTGAACATTCACGCCGGTGGTGTAAATGGCCAGCGAAATGTAGTAAACGCCGGCCCGCAAGGGCGGCGACGAATTGCGATCGATGACGATGGTCTCGGTGCCGCTGGCGGACTCGGCCGCGTAGTCCGACACCACCGAACCGCCCACCACGGCGGGCGATTGCCCGAAGCGCACGTAGAGATCGAGGTCGGCGTTGCCTGGCGCGGTGGTGACTAAGCGGACTTCCAGGCGCGTGGCATCGGCGGGCACAACGATTTGATAGGTGCCGTCGCGAGCGAGTAGCGTGGGACCAGTTACCGGCAGGAAGGAAAAGGTTTGGGCGCGCCCCGAAACCAGCACCGGGATGGTGCCGGTGGGCGGCGGCGTGGTGGCGGACTGGATGACAAACGAAGCTGTCGTTACCTCGGCATCGTCCCAGAGCGCCCGCACGGTCCAGC
>JAYVRS010000060.1:0-2629 GCA_043776185.1 Bryobacteraceae bacterium
CCGTTCCCTAGAAAATTCCTCCTACTAAGTCGTTGGAGGAACAGGGTTAATGCATTTCAGTGGGGAGCGGGGTGATGGGTGAAAAAGTGACGTCATAGCCGATCTTGGCCATGCGCTTTTGGACGCGACGCATGGTACGATCCGGGTTGAGCCGATCGTAGTAGTCGTCGCCGAGATCCTGATACGGCTGTTTGGTCCGGAGTATTTCATAGGCGATGACGAGAATCTTGTGCGCGGTCGCCACGATGGCCTTGCTCCACCCGCATCGTGCGCGAATGCGCAGAAAGAAGGCTTTCAGGTAACCATGCTTGCAGCGGGTATTGGCCCAAGCCGCTTGGGTCAGAATCCGGCGCAGCACCCGATTGCCGCGCTTGGTCCGGCCGGTCTTTTGCTGGCCGGCGCTTTCGTGAGTTCCGGGAGCCAGACCCGCCCAACTGGAACAATGACCCGCCGAGGGAAAGACGCTCATCTCGACGCCGAGTTCAGCGATCAAATGCCAAGCGACGATCCGTTCGACGCCCGTGATCGTCGTCAACAGAGCCAGCTGCTCTTCATAGGGAGCCATATGCTTCGCAATCTGCTCTTCGAATTCCGCCAGATGCTTCGTCAGAAAGTCATACTGAGCCAAATGTGATTTTAGCATCCAGCGGAAGAAATCATCCACGAAACCCTGCATCGATTCTTTCACGCGTTCTTCCTTCTTCCTCAGCCGCCCGCGGACCTTCCAACTCAAACGCTCCGGCGAGTCAAGCCCATCGGCCAAGGCATGTAAGATGGCGCTGCCGGTGAAGCCCATCAGATCCGTGGCGACGCTGGAGAGCTTGATATTCACCGTCTCCAGTAAGTCGCGAATCTGGTTATGCACCTCGTTGCGCTGTTCTAATAAGCTCTGCCGATGCCGGAGTAACTGCCGTAGTTGCCGGATCTCCCGTGGCGGAACAAAGCTCCCATCCAGCCGTCCATCTTGCAGAAACTCAGCAATCCGACGGGCATCGCGTTGGTCGCTCTTGCGTCCCTGCAACGCCTTCACCTGGGCCGGGTTCACCAGGAGCAACTCAAAACCGTGCCCATCCAGCACGTTCCACAGCGGCATCCAGTAGACCCCCGTCGATTCCATCGCCAGATGCGTCACCTTCAACTGTTTGAACCATCCACGCATCCGCCCCAGTTCGGTGCGAAACGTTCCGAAACTCTTCCGGATCGGCGGACCTTCTTCTCCATCTGGCGGTAGTACATGAACCACCACCGTCTCTTTGTGCACATCCATCCCGCAGCAGCGGCGGTATACTTTGGACATTGTTTGACCTCCCGCCGCCGGTCAAAGGACGCTGCTAGTGACTTCCAACTTTCCCTAGCGAAGTTCCGCGCCTTGCGGCGGGACTTCAATCTCCTGTTCTGCTCCGCGTCCCAACCAGATTCACGTTCGGGCTCTCACGCACCAAATCGGCACCGGCTTACCTTGCCAGCGGCCTTACCATCCTCTCCCAATCTCTCCCCCATTTTCATCCCCTCCTGTGCGGAATCGTAGCGCCCCCATAGTGATTCACGCCGGTTTACAAGTCACTAACTCCCCGGCCCTCAACCACTTACCCAAATTACCAACCCTAAATCTTTGCTGCGCCGTGCTAACTTACACTCGGAGGCATATATGCAAACGACCGCGAAACTCTACACCGACATCGACTACGAATCTTTCCCCATCGCCGACCTCGACCTTGACCTGCACTGGATCCAGCTCCCCAACTCCGTTCTCGCCGCGCGACGCCGCGCGAAACAGGAGGCCCTGGAGCGCGACAGGATCGCCGCGCTCCCCAAAGACCACAAAGTCCTTCTCATTCCCACCGACCCCACTTACTCCCCCACTGAGGAGGAGCTCTGGCCGCTCATCAACCACACCGTCCAGCAATGCCTTCGTCCGCACCCCGAACTCCGCTCCACCATCAACGCCGCCGTCCTTGCGGCCATGGCCGAACACCGCGGCTGGCGCAACCCCTTCCCCGCCGACCTCGATTACTCACCCAAGCCAAAATCCCACCCCCGCGCAAAATAAATAGCCGAAACAAACCCGGCGATCTCGTTCAAAATAATCATTTCGAGTTCGGCGAAACCAAGGCCGAACCCGGCTCCGGCGAATCCTGCGAAGGGCTCAACGGTCGGTCTTTGACAATTGAATCGTTAGTTGGCCCCCAGTTGCTAGCCAGACCCGCGAAGCAGACTTGGTGCGAATGGTCGCCGAAACCTTCGTCGTATTCGCGATAACGCGCCAGAATCGCCTTTTGTGAGTAGACGTAAAAAGGCGTGCCGACTTCGGAAGCGATGGCCAATAGCGGCACGCCGTCGCAGCAGCCGTGCTTGTCTATAATGCTTGCCGGCTGGGTTCACCTGATCCTCGATACCGTCGGAGACGAGCAGAGGCAGCACACAAACGGGGGCGTGGACCCAGCGTTGGCCATGATGAATTCGCGCGACTGGCCGTCCCACAGCGCCACCAGCAGGGTGCTCGGCAACATCGGCACGAATGTCTATCGTGCACCGGGCTTCTTGAATCACGACCTCTCGGCCTATCGCAACTTCAAGTGGGAACGCCTAAACACTCAGCTTCGTTTTGAGACTTACAACACGCTCAACC
>JAYVRS010000061.1:0-2629 GCA_043776185.1 Bryobacteraceae bacterium
CGTGATCCAGAAGACCTCGGACGAGCAGTTTCAGGCGATGCTGGATATTCACTTGGTGGCACCGTTTCGCGTGCTGCGGGCGGCTTCGGAGTTCATTCGCACGAGCGCTAAGCAGGAGGCCTCCGAGGGCAAGCGCGTGATGCGAAAAGTGGTGAACATTTCGTCCGTGTCCGGCGTTTATGGCAATGCGGGGCAGATCGGTTATGGGGCGGGCAAGATGGGGATCAACGGCGTCACCAACGTGATGGCGAAGGAGTGGGGCCGCTATAACGTGAATGTGAATTCGGTGGCGTTCGGGTTTATTGAGACGCGGTTGACGCAGCCTTTAGGCGATGCGGGCGCTTCCATTGATATTGCGGGGCGAGAGATTGCGGTGGGGGTGCAGCCGAAGATGCTGGAGAGCATGAAGCAGATGGTGCCGCTGGGCCGGTTAGGGACAGTGGAAGAGGCGGCTGCTCCGGTATGGTTTTTCTGCTCGCAGCTATCGGATTATGTGTCGGGCGAAGTGTTGGTGGTAAGCGGGGGAATGCGGTTTTAGGCTAGGTTTTGGTCCAGGATTCGGACCATTCGCGCCAAGCTGGGGAGCTTCATGAGTTCTCCAGCGTCGAGGATGGCAAGGACTCCGAAGGAGCGCTTTCCTTTGGCGTAGGTATTCGAACAATTGCGTGTGGCATGGAACAGTTTGTCTTGGACGTCGTGCCAGTCGCGGTTCTCCAATCCAACCAGAGAAGGCAGTGCGCTTACTTGAAGACACTGTCCATAGTGGGATTTCAGAGTTTCCGGATCGGCCACAATCCAGGTCTCCATGCAGGTAGTCATCAGAAATACCTGCTCGTCGACAGCACCGGCTGGCTTGTCCCAACTGTCTCGATGCTTTAGGTGTTTCCAGGTTTCTTCAATGTTAGCGATTGGGTCTTCGCTGTCGATCAGCATCGCGATGAAGGAATCATTGGAGATTCTGTGTGCGGTCTGAAAACGGTCAAAAGTAGCGCCTCTGCCACCGCATGGCGTGACGGCCGACAGGCGATTGGCGAAGCCGGCATTCTTGAGCAATTTGTGAAAGGCCTCTCGGCAGGCGATTTGGTCAAACTTTGAACCGCCACGGCCCTCAACATAGAGGTGCGCCTTCACCAGCGAGTGCCCCCAATCTCGCCGCTGATCCAGAGTTCGCCCAATCGATATTTCTTGAGCCATTCGCTAAGGTCGTCGGCGCTGAGACGTTGCATCGTCGTTTGTCCTCGCTCCTTCGAGCAGACGACCACAGCTTCGGGGGTGTCGGTCATGGCGTCGACCAGTATGTCGGAGTGGGTAGTTACTAAGATCTGGGTCCGTTGGGAGGCGGCGCGGAGTAAGTCGGCAACTTTGGGGAGGATATCGGGGTGGAGACCGAGCTCGGGCTCTTCGAGGCAGATGAGCGGCGGGGGCTCGGGGTCGCAGAGGATGGCTAGGAGGCAGAGGTAGCGGAGGGTGCCGTCAGAGAGTCGAGTGGCTGGGATGCTGTAGTCGCCTTCCGTGAAAAAGACTTGGACGGATCCGCCAACAACCGATACTTCGAAGTCCGTAATGCCGTCATAGAGATCCTTCAGACCATCCAAAATTGCTTTTTTGGCCGAGGGGAATCGCGTCCGCAGTCGACTTAGGAACAGGCCGAGATTAGAATAGTCCTCTTCAAGAAAATCATTGCGCAAATCAGCGGCTTGAGGACTTCGGAAAATAGCTTTGCGGCCGAACGACCATTCCCGATAAAGGCGAACCTGCTCGTACTTTCGGGCGAGCCAGTCGAGTTGGGGATACAGTTCAGGATCACGTCGCTGAGCAAGGATAGAACGATCAGGTTCGATTTCTATGTAAGCGACACTCCGCTGGCCTTTCTTTTCAGAGACGAGCCGAGGCTTGACTGTGAGCCCTCTTGAATAGACGACGCCGCTAAAAATGGGAGGTGCCGCCTTGCGCGCCAGTCCGATTAGTTCGTTTTGTAGCGAAAAAGCTTGATCAACCGCCCCGAAGCCCAACGAATGCCACAAAGGACGACGGCCCGAAAGGTTGCGGACTACCCATTCGACGGAAGCCGTTCCCTGAGGTTGACCCTTCCAAATCCACTCCGCGACACCGCCACCTTTGCGGGTGACATCGCGGACTTCCTTCGGGGTGGCCCGCATGAGACTGATCGCTTCAAAGAGATTGGACTTGCCGCTACCGTTGGGGCCGATGAAGAGATTGAGCGCTCGGAGTTCTATGCCTGGATTATCCGGGCCGAAGGAGAGGAAGTTCTTCGGGGTCAGATGCTGGATCAGGACGGGGTTGATTGGTTCGGGCATTTTTTGACGGCTCTCCGATTATCGTCCATCTTTCGAGCCCCCGCGCTCGCGCGCGGGGCTGGGCGGGTGTAGTTGAAGCGGGGATAGACTTGGAGCATGAGTGAAATGACGGTTCGGTATCTGGGCGCGGTGCAGTTTGAGGCGGAGACGCGGGGGTTGAAGGTTTATTGCGATCAGCCGGTGGCCAATGGGGGGTTTGATGAGGGGATGACCCCGCCGGAGTATTTGCTGGTGGCTTTGGGGACTTGTGCGGGCTACTATGCGGCCGAGTATCTCAATAAGAGTGGGTTGCCCAGCGGCGGGTTGGAGGT
>JAYVRS010000062.1:0-8710 GCA_043776185.1 Bryobacteraceae bacterium
GCCCGCCAGCAGGCGGCTTGGATCGCGCAAGCGCACCTCCAGCGTACGTCCGGCCAGGATCGCCACTTTCTGACCGCTGAGCTTCTCGCCATTGGCCAAACTCAGGGTGGGACGGCCATCGAACCAAAAGCAGGAGTCGGCAAACTTCGGATTGGCGGACCCCGCACAGAGCGCGTACTCACCCGGCGGCAACCCTTCGAGACGAAAGTTGCCGCGAATGGTGCTGGTGACACTGGGGCTCGTCCAATAAGCCGGCTTAATTCGAACGGCTTTTACCGAGGCAACGGGCAATCGGTCGCCGGTGACGGGAAATGCGACGGTGCCTTCAATGCTGCTCTGATAGGTCTCGGCTGGCGGCGGTAGCGGGGAATTCTTTTGAGCGATGGCCAACCCAGCCAAACTCACTCCCAGCCATATTAATTTAGGACTCACCGCATAATGGTCGTTTTTTTGCGGACAATGTCAAGGGTTATCTGATCTTATTCTCAATATACTTGGACTAATTAACGCTTTCCTGGGACGGGCACTTTTTCGGGTGGCGCGCTCCTCGCTCCGCATGGCCGTCAGCGCCACAAAATATTCCTGATCGGCGTCGGTCAGCCCCCCGGCTGCTTGTCGTTGCCTCGCTGCGTGATATGGTAAGCGGCTGAGAAACCCCTCTAGCCAAGGCATCGAGAGCGAGGGATAGACGCCTGCCAGGCAACGCGCCGGTGAGTTTCGCCTGGGGAAACCTCGCCACCGGCAGTTAGCTGGACGAAAATGCGGTGGACCTCAGCCTCACCGCATTTTTCAGGCGATCTGAACCAGCTCACGCGCTAACCGTCGCCGCCGTGGCGAGCAAGGAATCGAAACGCCGAAGACTGCGGCCGGACAGGAGGCCGACGGATCGGGCGGCTGAACCTATTTCCTGGCCAAGGCTGGCTTTTCGGAGATGATGCGGAGCAGCGCCGCCGCCGGTCCCGTGGGTTTCCGGCGGTCCTGTTCCCAATTCTGGAGCGTCTTGACGCTGACGCCAATGAATCCGGCAAAGTCATTCTGGGACAACTTCGTGCGCTCACGGATCGCACGAACGCCCGTGGAATCGATCATGAACCTTCGGGACGCCGGTTTCTTGCCCTGGAGAATGGCCGCGCCTTCTCGCACACTGGACCGCAGCTGTTCAAACGATTCCTGATTCATTTCCAAACTCCTTTTTCACCAATTTGCCCAATTCTGCCGCTTGACTCACGTTCAGGTCGGCTAGCTCATTCTTGGCATACGCGAACAAGAGCAGAATCTGGTCGTGTCGGTTGGCCCAGTAGTAAATGACGCGCGCGCGCTCCCCCCCTTGGCTGCTTCTGCTTGCACGACCTCGTGTATATTTCCGGGGCACCCCGATTTGGACATGGTTTTTGACATCCCCTCCCTCACGGTCGGGGTTCGTTATCAGCCACTTACGAACCCCGACCGTCAGGGAGGGGATCCACATAGTCCCTGGCGAAACGGACTAACGTTTAACAACGATTTCGCGGAGGTGGTCGCGCGTGAGGTACATTTTGACGCTGGAGAAATCGCGGAAGACGCGTTCGATGAAGGGGTTGGTGAAGAACTGGTAGGGCGTGCGGCGGCCGCGCTCCTGGATGCTGAGGGTGCGGTAATCCTGAATGCGGTAGTAGCTGGCGGGGACGGACTTGGCGCGTTCGTCGTTGTGGAAAAAAGTGAGGATCAGCGAGCCGGGTTCCATCAGCCGGTGGAGCTCTGCTACCGTGAGCTCGAGCATGGTGGGGCTGAGGTATTGGAGGCAGTCCCAAACGAGGGCACCGTGGAAGGGACCTTGCATTTGGCGAAAGGTGAGGTTCATGAACTCTTGGGCGCGGGCGGGGTTTTCCTGGGACTGGTAGAAGTCGTCGTCGCCGCCGAAGAAGTCGTCGAGTGAGGAGAGGAAGTCCTCGCAATAGAGGCGATGGCCGAGCCCGGCGAGGAAGCTGACGTTGGCTTGGGAGACGGGGGAAAGGTCGAGCAGGTTCAAGGTGGGGCGGCCTTGTAGTTGCTGGAAGTACTGTTCGAGGCCCGCGCTGGGGCGACTGATGCCTTCGGTGGCGCTGGGGCTCATCTCCACCCTAGGATACTAGATCCTACCGCTTGGGGTCGCCGGCGCTGGCGGCCATGCTTTGATTGCCAGTCTGAGTGCCAGTCTGATTACTTGAGAGAGGCGTGCCGGATGGGTTCGCGCTCGGAGTGGCGGAATTGGCGGGGCGGGGCGCGGCTTTGGGCACTTCCACCTTGGTAACGTCGATCGAGCCTTTGAAGATGGCGCCGTCTTCGATGGCGATGCGCGCGGCGCGGATGTCGCCGATCAGATGGGCGTCGCGGCGTAGATCGATCTTGTCCGAAGCCTCGACATTGCCGTGCACCGTGCCGTGGATGACCACTTCGCGGGCTTTGATGGTCGCCTTCACCCGGGCGGCTTTGCCGATGGTGACTTTATTCTCCAGCAACTCAATCGTGCCGTCGATTTGTCCATCGATCACCAGATCCTCTTTGGCGAAGATCTGACCGGAGATCAGCACGTTTTCGCCGATAGTGGCAGTGGTGCGGGCTCCTTGATATCCAGTAGGCGTGGTGGACACGGGCATTCCTTCCATCGGCGCAACGGGGAGTGGCGTGGTTGCGATGCGCGGCGATTCTTCTTCTTTTCGGCGATTCCACATGAGCGACGACCTCTTTCGTCTCGTTCAGAGTAAGGCCTATCGTAGCGTTCGTCCAGACCAAAAGCAATTCGTTCAGTACTGTTGCGGTGTGAAATGATTTCTGGCGATGCGGCCCCTGTTTTTTGGGATAATGCTTCTAGTACTTACCCCGTGTCCCGCTCTAAAGACCTCGAGACCCAACTCGCCCGCACCGAACAGCAACTTCGGCTCCTGCAGCAGATCAGCCGTTTCATGACTCGTGAAATGAGTTTGCAGGAGATTCTGTCCGGTATCAATCGCCTGATTGTCGAGTTTACGCAAGCCGACTCCTGCTTGATTTATCTGCTGCATGATCGCGAATTGGTGCTCTGTTCGGCCAACGATGCGCCGCCGGAGGCCTTGGGACGGGTGAGGCTGAAGCTCTCCGAAGGCCTAACCGGATGGGTGGCGCGCGAACGGCGGCAGTTGGCCATTTCGCGCGAAGCCTACCATGATGCCCGGTTTAAGCACTTCACCAGTCTGCGGGAAGACACCTACGAAGCGTTTCTTTCGACGCCGATCATCGCCCGCAATCGCGTGGTGGGCGTCATCAACGTGCAGCACAAGCTGCCGCACCAACATGGCGGAGACGAGATGGAGATGCTGAGCACCATCGGCGAGCAGATTGGCACCTTACTGGTGCTGGCGCGCATGAGCCCGGACGTGGTAGAACATACGAATCATTTGGAGCTGGTTTTTCCAGCTGCGGCCCGCAACGCATGACATGAAACGATGCACTCTCATTAGCCTGGGGACAATTCTTTTGCCAGCGATGCTGCTCACCGGCCAGCCACCCCAAGCGAAGCCCGAGGTAGCGCTGGTGCCGGCTTCGACGATCCCCCAATGGCGCATCAAGTTTTTCCACGATCAGAACGATTCGGGTATCGATTTTAGCGAATTGGTGTTACCCGCACCGGGAACGATCCGCGCCTTCGGGGTGTTTGGCGAAGTGGGGAAACGGCCGCGGGGGGTGATGGTGCACTCGACCGACGGCGGTAAGAGTTGGGCGACGATCAAGCTGCCGGAACTGCCGGTGTCGGCCGATTTTGTCGATGCCCGTAACGGCTGGATGGTGGCGCGCGATGCGGTGTACCGGACGCTGGACGGCGGTTTGACCTGGAAGCGGTCGGCCAAACTGAAGGGCGTTTTACGGGTTAAGTTTTTGACGGAGCAGCGGGGCTTCGCCGTGGGTTTTCCGAAGGCCGTGTGGTCCACAGGCGACGGCGGCGTCACCTGGGCCCCCGTTGCCGCGGCGCAGTTACCGGCGGCACGAGCCGAAAACAGCACCTATTCGACGATCACTTTTCGCGATGGCCGGCGCGGGATCATCACCGGATCGTCGCGTCCTCCGCGTCGCGACGCCTCACCCTTGCCGCCGTGGATGGATCCGGCGACGCAACAGCGCCAAGTACCTACCTCGATCCTGGTGCTGGAGACGAACGACGGCGGACAGACGTGGACGCAGGCCGCCAGCTCGGCCTTCGGCCAACTGGGACGCGTCGCCTTTAGTAAGACCGGCGGCGGGTTGGGGCTGATGGAGTACACCGGCGGCAGTTTTGCTTATGCGAGCGAAGTTTTGAATCTGTCCAATTCCAAGAGTGCTTTTGCCGACCAAGGGCGGGCGATTCAGGACATCGCCTTTGACGGCGGCGACCGGGCGTGGATCGCCGGCATTGCCGCCGCCGGTACCCTGAATCAGTTGCCGATCCCGGCCAAGGTGGTGGTGCTCCAGAGCATTGACCTTCAACATTGGTACAGTGTGCCGGTGGATTATCGAGCCGTGGCCAATCGCGTCAGGATGGCCTTTGACGGCGAGACCGGCTGGCTGGTGACCGACGGCGGGATGATCCTGACGCTCGAGAAAAAATAGCTTTTGACGCCGCTTCCTTGGTTTGGGTATAGTCCAAGTTGGCCTCGGGATGGAGGCCAAACTTTCTGAGGAGACCACGTCATATGGCCGATACCGTAACGGGAGCGCAGTTCAAGCAGCAGATGAGGGAAGGGCAACCCAAGCTGGGGCTGTTCCTGAACTCCCATAGCCCCACCGTCGCCGAGCAGTTAGCCCACAGTGGCTACGATTGGCTCCTGGTGGATATGCAGCACGGCCCCATGGGCTACGAGAAGCTGTCGGCCATGCTTTGCGCGATTGCGCTGGGCGGAGCCAAGAGCATGGTGCGCGTCGCCGGCTACAGCGACCGCGCCGGAATCCAGCAGGCGCTCGACCTCGGTGCCGATGGCGTGCTGGTGCCTTACATCAACACGGCGGAGGAGGCGCGCCAAGCCGTCAGTTGCACGCGTTATCCGATGGGCGGCACGCGCAGCGTCTATTTCCCGCAGCGTTCCATGAATAAGGGCGGTCTGCTGGGCTATGCGGGCAGTGCCAACGACAATGTGATTGTCGCGTTGCAGGTGGAAACCAAGAGCTGTATCGACCACATGGCCGAGATTGCGGCCGTGCCCGGCGTGGACATGCTCTTTCTGGGGCAAAACGACCTTTGCATGTCGATGGGACTCTACGTGAAATATGAATTTCCGCACATGTACACGTCGCCGGAACTGCTGGCCGCCACCAACACGCTGATCAGCGAGGCGGGCAAAAACAAGGTGATCCTGGGGATCTTTCTGTTCGGCACAAGCCGGGTGGGTGAGTTCCTCGAAAAAGGTTTCACGTTCTTGAGCGTGGGCAACGATCTGCACCACATTCTGACGCAGGCTGGGGCTTACGTGAAGGACATGGAAACGATCGCTAAGGAACAAGGCAAGAGCTGGACGCGCCAACCGTCGGCGTTGATTTAGGTTTTTGACCGGGGTTGCTCTTCCGCAGGATCCCCTTCCTTGCGGTCGGGGTTCTGTTTTGCCAGTAAACCACTTATTCGACAGAACCCCGACCGTGAGGGAGGGGATGTCAAAAAGCAATTGTCAAATCGATTTGGTCAAAGATCCGACCAAGTTCTAACCGCGAACGAAGTGAGCAAAAAACCCGCCGAGCCGTGCTCCCACCGGGGAGAAACGGCTATCCTCCCAGTAACGGCGGGCTTCAGCTCCGCCTCTTCTTTTCTTCCAGCAACGGAATGAACTTAGCATAGGCAGCTCCTTCCCTTTGCTCGGAAAGCTCCCTCCTTTGGCGCGCCTGCCAGGCCGTTAGAGGGACTCGCCAGGGTTGCCGAAAGCTTGAATGCACGGGTCTCCGCCCGAACGCTGGAAGCTGGTGCAAGGGCGAGATCAATAGCGAGATATGAAGTGTCACTAGACAAAGTAGGGCCATTCCGTTGAATGACACTCTGGTCCATGGTCAGTACAGAAGCAATGAAGCATCCCGTTTAGCGCGTGTAAGTGCAACGTACACCAACTTGCGATACTGATCGGCATCTTCGTCTTCCAAGTCTGCCTCCCGCGCCAGGACCACGACTTGATCGAACTCCAGCCCTTTGGCTCGATGCATGGTTGAGAAGCGGATGCCCCCGCCCGAATGAGCATCTTTCTCATTCGCCTCAATTACTTTGGTCTTGGCCCCATGTTCCTGGAAGTACCTCCGCACATGATCGCGCACATCCTTTCTGTCTGCGATTACGCATGCGCCATACTCGTTGCTGGTTCTGCCTTGCACCACATCATCGAGCAAGCCGAGTGCACGCGGGGAAAGCGCCTCTAGCGAAGGCAGCTTCTCCCGAATAGGGACCGGGCCATGGGAAAGCGATTTATACTTCTTCACCTCGTCGTGGCCATCATCGAGGTCATCCACCTCGCAACCTTCCAACAACGCTACGGCGGCCTTCCGGATCTCTTCGGTCGTGCGGTAGTTAATGTACAGCTTACGCGAGCGGCCTCGGATCTCGATCCCACAACGGCCCATCGCGGCCCGGTGCTTCTTGTAAATGCGCTGATGCCCATCGCCCACGAAGAATAAGTCATTCTGCCCAACTGGGACGATCGCCCTCAGGAGCCGCAATGCCTGCGCACTCAAGTCCTGGGTTTCATCCACGACAATCGCGGAATAAGAACCGGCTCCGGCTCCCTTGCCGATCAACGCGGCCGCATCGCGATAGGCATCGTCAATCTCCTTCAGCTTCCGGCTGGCCAATTGGGCCCGATACTCCTCGAATACAGACCACACCAAATCGCGTTTCCCGCGCGTCAGCACCACGCCACGTCCGGAGCGTTTCGCCGCCCGATACTCATCCCGGGTGGTGATGCCCTGCGCTTGGACAATCTCCTCCCACTCCTGCGCATAGAACGCTTCATCGAGCGACGAGTCGCGCATGGCCAGCGCTCGGTCCCAGGCCTCCTTCGCTTCCTCGCCGCGGTTGTAGACAATGCGGTGTTCGTACCGATTCGCCCGCAGGAAAGCGAAAACCCACGCATCCAGATTGATCACTTCAATCTTCTTGAGCACTTCGGCGCTACAAATGGTCCGCAGGTTTTCCAAAATATCGATCGCCAGATTCTTGGTGAACGTGGTGAACAGCACCTTCTGGCCATCGGCCGTTGCGTTCTCTGCCAGCCACTTGGCACGATGCATGGCCAGCACCGTCTTGCCCGTTCCGGCCCCGCCCAATACCCGCATCGCCCCGCTGCGATTCCCGATTGCCAGCTTGCGTTGCGTGGGATGCAAAAATACCCGCCATTGCGCCAACGGCGAATTCAAAATGGCCGCCAATTCCTGATCGGTATCCACCACCACAAACCGCGATTGCGTTTCGGCCTTCGTCAACGCCGACGCGTAGTCCGTGGTATCGATCGCCTGGTCCACCCGCGTTTCGCGCGACTGCAAGATCTGGTTCATCGTGTCGCCGGCCGCCACCAGAAACAGCCCCTCATAGGCTTCCACCGGCAGAATGCCCTGGATGCGGTCAAGGTCGCCTTCTTCGCACAGGCTGCGCACCCGAGGGATCATCTCTTCGGGTACCCCAAGGCTGAGCAACTCCTGGTTCGTGAGGAAATCGTAGCACCCGGGGCCTTGCGCTACGGGGGCATTGGCCGCCACTGGCTTGTCATCCAGCTCTGACTCTTTCGTTTCCTCAAAAAAGACCAGTTGCATGGCACCGGTCACCGGGTTGATCTCCAGCTTTCGACTCTCCGCCCAACGGTAGGCCGCGTCGTGGTGATCCACATACATTAGGACGAAAACATTCTCGTCCGGTGACCGGAAAACGATGCCCCGCCAATCCTGATCAATCCGCACCGAACGGAAGTTGCCGTCGCGTGCGCTGCGGATCTTCTCGTAGTTGATGCTGGAAGACGTAGGGTCCGCCTGAAAGCGGATGGCCCACTTCAGCACTTTACTATGTACCGCCGGTGGCAGTTTGGCTAAATTGGCCAGAAAATCCTGGCTTAGCGCCACATTCGTTCTGATGGCGGTCATGCCGTTGCCTCCGTGCGCAGCTTCTTCATCACCAATTCCTCCCAATCACCTTCGGCCACCACGGTGTCCCAGCCTAACGACTTCCATCCGTCCACAAATTCCCTTTGATCCCCTCGCAAAACCACGAGCCTCTCTCTTGTCCAGGCCATCTCCGCCTCCGGGCCAACGATTCCCCCCTCGCCGGCGTGCTCGTAGCCCACGGTCGGCGGCGCCAGGCCAGCCTCTTTCAGCTTGGCCGCTCCCGGTTTCATCGCCTCCAGCACGCTCTCCTGCGCCTCCAGCCACTCCCGTTGGTAACCCTCTTGCTCACGGCCCGGCACCGCCATGGCCGGCTCGCGCGGCACCAGGGCTTCATAATCCCGCCCCTCCAGCCCGTGCCGTGTCACGAGCAAGAAGCCGGGTATCGCCTGCAGCGTATTGAAGACCCAAAGCCACCGGCGCCAAGCCAATTGACGCTGTTGCTCCGGCAAATCCGCAGTCTGGTCGTCGTAGATCACCACGCCGGGCACCAAGTGAGCATCCGCCTTGCTCGGAAACCAACAGCGAACCACGGGCGAACTCCCCTCCTTACCGCCCGCCGCCAGCGAATTGGGGGGCTGCTCTCGCATCGCGTCGGGCAAGCAACTCCACACCGCCGCCA
>JAYVRS010000063.1:0-2629 GCA_043776185.1 Bryobacteraceae bacterium
TCTGGGTCAGCCTGTTCAGCATCATCCTGGTATCCCAGGCTTGGCTGGTGGCCGCCAACGTCTTCGATTCGCGCGAGGCCAAGCGTCTGTTTGGCCTAGTCGGCCTGGGTGCCGTCGCCGGTGCCTCGTTCGGCGGCCAGTTTACCGCCATCGTCGCGCTGATGGTTGAAACCCGGCATCTCCTGCTGGCCAGCGGCGTCATGGTCATCCTGGCCTTCGGCGCCTTGATGCTGTTAGCTTCCCTCAAAAACGTCAACCTACGGGCGGCCAAAGGCGCCGAGTCGGAAGAGAAGTTTGAGTTCACCGACATTCTCGCCGGAATTCAAAAGCACAAGCATCTGCAAGTGATCATGGGCATCATTACGCTGATGTTCATCGTCGACGTCATGATCGACTATCAATTCAGCGCGTTGGCCAAATTAGCGTATCCCAAGAAAGAAGAATTAACCGCCTTTCTGGGCAGCTTCTTCGGCGTCTATCTCACGCTGGTGACCTTCGTCATGCAGTTCTTTCTCACCGCCATCATTGTGCGCCGGCTGGGCGTCGGGGGCACGCTGCAAATCATGCCCGTCGTCATCGGGACCACCTCGCTATGCCTCATCGTCATGCCTCAATTGGCCGTCGCCTCGGTGGTGAGAATCCTCGAAGCCGGAACGCGGTACACGTTGAACAAGACCGGGATGGAACTGCTCTACCTCCCGCTGCCTTCGAGCCTCAAAAACCGCACCAAGGCCTTCGTCGATATCTTCATGGACCGTTTCGGCCGGGGCATTGGCGGGCTCGTACTGATGGCGTTTTCCGCCCTCTTTGTGGCACCCGGTAAGCAGCCTGACGCGCGGCAAATCTCTGGGCTCGTCGTGGGTTTTTGCGTGCTCTGGATCTTACTCTCGGTGTTGGCGAGCCGCGAATACGTTGCCACCATTCGCCGGCGTCTGGCGAGCCGGCGGTTGGACCTGTCCGGCGTTCACCTCGCCGTCGCCGATGCCGGTACCATCCAACTTCTCGAACGCCAACTCACCGGCGGCACGCCCCGCCAAGCCAGCTACGCCCTGGGCCAATTGGCCGAGGCCGCCCAATATGAAATCGCCCCGTTGCTGGCTGGCCTAGTCAATTCGCCGGCGGTGGAAATTCGCCGAAAAGTTTACGAAGTGGCCAGCGCCACTCGCTATCCGGATTTACGCGAGCCGGCCCTATTGGCGTTGGAATCCGCTGTCGACGGGCCGGAGCAACACGCCGCCTTACAGTATCTGATCTCGATCGACGACGGCTCCAGCATTAACGAAGACTGGATCGCCCAAGCCGCCCGTCATCCTAACCCGCAACGCCGGGCCTTGGCCGCCCAGGCCATCGAACTGCGGGGAAGCGACCCAAACCATCATCTAACCCAACTACTCGAAGACCCCGACCCCCACGTGCAAGAGGCCAGTTGCCGCGCCGCTGGCCAACTCGGGGCCCAACTCGGAGATCGCCGCCATTTCGACACCTTAATCCGCCATTTGGGCGACCCTGCCGTGCGCGGCACCGCCACCGAATCACTCGGCCATTTCGGACCGCGCATCTGTGGAGCGCTGGGCGACATTCTGCTCGACCCCACCACGTCCACCGCCATTCGTCGCCGTATCCCCCGCGTCTTGCGTCTCATCCGCGATCAGCAAAGCGTCAACGTCCTCCTCACCGCGTTGCCCAGCGCGGACGACGCGAATTCCCTCGCGATTCTGAAGGCCTTAAACCGCTTGCGCGAGTCGGCACCCCACCTCAAGTTCCAAAGCGATATCGTGTCGAAGCAAATTATGGCCGAAACGAAGCGCTATTTCGAAATGGGCTCCAAGCTCGGCGCGCTACGCACCCACAGCGCCCCCAGAACGGCGGCGTCGCTACTGGTACGGTCGGTCGAAGTGCGCATGGAGCAAATCGAAGACCGTCTCTTCCGTCTGCTGGCCCTGCTCTATTCACCCACCGAAATGTACAGCGCCTTTCTCGCGGTCCGCACCCGCGAACCAGTGAAAGTCACCGTCGCCCTGGACTATCTGGACAGCACCCTGGACCGCGATTTGAAGAAGTTCATCATTCCGCTTTTCGAAGGAGCGCCCCGCGTGGCCAAAAATGCGCGCGATCTCTATCGCATCGAATCACCCACCGAAGAGGCAGCCGTGCGCTCTCTGATCGTCGCGAGCGACCCTTGGCTAGCCGCTTGCGCCATATCCACCGCCGCCGAGCGCGGGCTGCGAACGCTATTGCCGGAAATTGTTCGCGTGGGCAAACAGAGTGGACCAGACAATGCCGCCGTCGCCCAAGCGGCCGCCGCGGTGCTGGCGTAACGGGGAGAATTATATATGGCTGAACTAAACCTGGTCGAAAGAGTCATCGCCCTCGAAGGCGTCGATCTCCTGCAAAATCTCAATCCCGATCAGTTATCGAGAGTCGCCTCGATCGCCACCGAAGTGCGCCATCCGGAGGGGCAGGTCATTCTGCAGCCTTCCGTGCCGCTCGACGCTCTGTTCGTGGTCCTCGATGGGTCCGTTGAACTCACTCAAAATGGGGAAGTGGTGTACACGGCCAGGCAAAATGAAGTCCTCGGCGCATGGGGATTATTCGACAGCGAGCCGATGCCGCTCACCGCCACTACGAT
>JAYVRS010000064.1:0-8697 GCA_043776185.1 Bryobacteraceae bacterium
AATGGCGAGTGGGGCTTGCGCTACTACGCCGAAGCGCTCGGCGGCTTGCCCATGCGCTTGGGGCAAGCGGTGCAGCCCGGGGATCTGATTCTGTCGAGCCAACTGGCGTTCCCCATTCCCTACAGCACCGGCGGCGGCACGCTGGTGCCCTTCGCCCAGGAGGCCATCACTCCGCTGCTGCCCTTCCGCCTGATTGGTCTTGACGCGCGCTCCGCCTGGTCCACGGCTTCGATGGGTCTGTTGCCGTTTGACATTTCTGACTCGCCGGTCGACATTGTGCGAGCCCACTTAGTGGTGGAGAAACAGCCGACGTTGTCGTTTCTGCCGATGTCTGCGCCCGATGCCGAGAACCACATCGTTAGCGGCATTTATCAGCTGGAGAGTGGGCGCTTCCGCTGGATGGGTGAGCAGGGCTCGGTCTTTCTGAAGGGTCAAGGAGAATTGGCTCCCCTGGAAGTGAAGCTCTACATTCCTGATCCTGCGCCCGCGCGGTTGGTGATCGTCGAAGTGGATGGCCAGGAAGTGGGCCGCCAGAAGTTTGCCGGGCCGGGGCTCTATGACTTGAAGACGCCCCCCGTGCAGTGGCCGCGCGGCCGGGCGCTGGTGACGGTGAAAGTGGACCAGACCTTTGTTTCCGGCGGCGACACGCGCCGGTTGGGGATCATTTTGCAGGAGCTCGGATTCCGGAAGCGGCCTTCGCTTTAGCTCCTTGATTTGGCGCTATGATCAAGGCGATGGTCACGCGTTACCTTCAGGAAGCGAAGCGACGAGCTCAATACAAGAAATTGGCGGATGGCTCCTGGTTTGGGGAGATTCCTGGCTTGGCCGGCCTGTGGGCGAACGAGCCCACGTTAGCGCAATGCCGTCACGTGCTTCAGGAAGTGCTTGAGGAGTGGCTCGTACTGAAGATTCGCGACGGAGACCCCATTCCACGAATGGGCCGGGTTCGTCTGACGGTTCAGGCCGCATGAAGCATGGCCAATTCAATTGCCAGGCGGGAACTAATCCGAAAATTTCGTAAGCTTGGTTTTTCCGGACCGGCTTCTGGAGGGCGGCATCAGTTCATGATTTTGGGAGCGCTCAAGGTGCGCATCCCAAATCCGCACCGGGGTGGCAGCATTGATGGGTCGCTGGTGAGTGAGATCCTGCGCCAGGCGGGTATTACCGTTCGTGAGTGGGAAGGGGCCTGATAGCGTCTGGAGGGCCGTGCGTATTGTTGGATGGGTTGACTGTCACGGGGCGCTCAACGCCTAACCAGCCGGATGGCGTTGGCCTCGCTGTCGCCGACATACACCTTACCTTGCCGGTCGACAAAGACTCCGTGCGGCCTGGACGTCGCGCAGGACAGAGCCGGGCCGTCGCCGCCGTCGCCGCGTGCACCGGTCCCTAGTACGGTTTGCAGGATGCCGGTCTTGAGGTCCACGCGGCGCACGGTGTGGGATTCGGTGTCGGTGAAATACAGACCGCCGTCGGGGGACCAAGCCACGCCCTTCGGTCCATTGAGGGCGGCACCGATGGCGGGCTGCGGCACAGCGTCGTAGCCCTTAACACCGCTACCAGCGAGGTGCGTCATCTGCTGTGTCGCGGCATCGACGCGATAGAGTTGATTGCCTTCGCGCAACGCCAGGTAGAGGTTACCGGACGGGTCAAACGCCAGGGCGCGGGGCCCGTTTAAGGGGGTTTTTTCAGAGAAAGGCGCGCCGTTCGGCGTAGGCAGCTTTTCGCCATTGCCGGCGATCGTGTCGATTTGCCCGCTCTTGAAGTCGATGCGCCGGACGCGATTGTTGCCGATGTCGCACAGCACGAGCCGGCCTTGCGGGTCGAAGGCGATCGAATGCGGTTGGCGGAATTGGGCTTGGGTGGCGGGGCCGCCGTCGCCGCTGAAGCCGGGTTGCCCGGTGCCGGCCACCGTGCTGATGATGCCGGTTTTCTTGTCGACGCGCCGCACGAGATGGTTCTTCATTTCGACGAAGAACAGGTTGCCCGCCTTGTCGAAGCGCACTTCGTAGGGCTCGAAGAGCAGGGCGGCGGTGGCGGGGCCGCCATCGCCGGAGTAGCCGCTTTTGCCGGGCGTGCCGGCCACGATGGTGAGCTTTTTCGTCTTCAGATCGAGCCGCGAGACGACGTGCCGCTCGATCTCGCAGATGTAGAGCGCTTGGTCGGGCCCGGTGACGAGTCCGTAAGGGTTACGAACTTCGCGCGTCAGCGTGGTGACGGTCTGGGCGGCCATCGGGATTAGCACGAAACAACAAATCACGAACTGTTTGTTCCACTGCATGGACTTCAATCTCCTCTAACTCACTAGCCTGCAAGACTCTCACCCTCGGTCCACGCGGTGCCCATACCTCCGGGCGCGTGGGACCAAACAAAGCCACGGTGGGCGTCCCCACGGCCGCGGCCAAATGCGAAATGCCCGAATCATTGCCAATATACACGCGGGCGGAGGCCAGCCACTTGGCCAACCCGCCTAAGTCGTCAAAGCGCAGGGCTTCGGCCAGCTTTTCGTCGGGGCCGGCGGTGAATTGCACCGGCATTTCAAGCTTGAGCGCGCGAAATCTTTCGAGCGGCCAGTTCTTGCGCGCGCCTCCGGAAAAGGGATGGACGGCGGCAAAGTTTTGAGGCTCGACTGCTAGTTTGATGCTCGGCACGGCCCGCCCTTCGCCGACCGCTTGCCGCAGAAGGAAGTCGGCGGCGTGCGTATCGCTGTCCGGCGCGGGCAGGGCCGGGAAGAAACGGAACGGCAGCCCCAGGTTGTACACGGCGGCTTGAAACTGTTCGCGATTGGCCCCGTACCAACTGACGATGTCATCGAACTGGCGCAGACGCTCCACCAGCCGGGCGTCGGGCCGGATGCAAGGAATGCCCAACTGGTCGAGCCCGGTGCGGGCAATGCCGTCGACGGCATCGGCGAACTGAATCAGCGGCTGGACGATGGTGGGCACCCACACTTCGGTATAACTGGCGCGTAAGTGTTCCATGGCGGGCAACGCGACCAGGCAGTCGCCAATGGCCCCTGGACGGATCAGCAATCGCCTAAGCGCCAAGCACGCCACCGAACTCCCGCAGGGCCACTACGGTGAGCCCCAGCCCTATCAAGGTCATGATCGCGGCGGACGCGATCGCCACATAGTGGAAGCCCTGCGACTGCCCTGCGCTCTCCGGCAGCCAACGTTTGGCATAAACCACCAGCACGCCCACCGACGTCAGTACGACGGCCATGCCGAGGCTGAAAGCCACTAACAGGCCGAGGCCCAGCGTGAGGCGATTGAGGGCCATCGCCCCCAGCAGCAACACCAGTGACGCGGGGCAGGGTACCAGGCCACCGCTGACGCCCAGCGCCAGCAGACTGCCAAAGGTGACACTGCCCGGGGGAGCATGGCTGTGCCTATGCCCATCATGCTCATGCCCGTGCTCATGATCATGCGCGTGCCCGTGGGGATGGGTATGCCCGTCGAGGTGAGCTTGGCGACGAAAGGCCTCGACGCGCTTCCACAGCAGCCACGCGCCGAAGCCGACGATGGTCAAAGCGGACGCGACGCTGAGGTAGGGAAAGATCTGCTCCACGGGGATAGAGCGGGAGGCGGCCAGCACCACCAAGCCGAGCACAAAGACGGTGAACGTGTGCGTGAAAGTGGTGATGGCGCCCAGATAAACCGCATGCTGCCACGTGCCGCGCGACCCCACCAAATAGGCGGCCACCAGCGTCTTGCCGTGGCCCGGCTCCAGGGCGTGAAAGGCGCCCATGGCGAAGGCAATGCCGAGCGCGGTCATCAATAGACTGAAACTCAACTCGCCTTGCCGCATCAACTTCGATAACAGATTGGCCCGGCCCAGTTCGCTGAAGTCTTCAGCCTTGCGCGCATCGAGTTTCGTCATGGGCGGTTGCGCCAGGGGGACTACCTTGGTCTCTCCCACCCCAGCCGGACCGATGACGAAACGGGCTCGGCGATCGCGGGGTGTTTCCAACTCCGAGTCCAATGGATAGTTGGTCAGCGCCCGACTGATGTCTTTCCCGGGCCGCTGGCTGCTCTCTACCAACCGCACGCCCTCGGCACGCACGGTGATCTCCTTCCAACCGGCCCGCCCCGCGAAGTTCGGATCCTCGTACTCCAGTTCATCCAGATTGCCCGGTAGCTTGAGCGTCGCGACAATCAGCATGGTGCTCATGCCGCCCGCGCCGATGCCCGGGAATGGCGAGGTCGACTCATGGAAGGGCTGAATCGGCTTGCCGTGCGAACGGAACTTCAAGGCCTGCACCCATTCCCGCATCACCAGGTCGGTGCTTTCGCCCGCCTTCCAGCGCTCTTCCAGCTTCATGCTGGGGATCTCAGCGAAATCGACGGCGTAGGTGACGGTGATGCCGTCGGGCCGAAGCAGGAAGCCGGCGTATTGGCTGATGGAGAAATTGCCGAAAGGATGGCCGAAAGCGGTGAGTCCGTAAAAGATCAGTATGGCCAGTCGGCTCTTCATTACAATGAATTGTACGTCCTAACCCATGAAGACTGTGATCACCGCCAGCGAAGTTCCGCTCCGTGGACCCCTTGTGGTCCCGATCGGCAGCATCATTACGATGGAGGCCCGTGATTTAGCGGGCCGTCGCGGCGTGTTGATTCGCGAAGTGCCGCCCGACCAGGTGCCCGTCGTGCGCGATCCGCAACGCACCGTTGTGCTGGGCGCCGACCATGGGGGTTACGCGCTCAAAGAATCGCTCAAGCCACTGCTTGAGTCGCTGGGCCTCATCATCAATGATCGTGGCGTCCACCACGGCGAACCGGCCGATTATCCCGATATCGCCTGCGCGGTGGCCGAAGTGGTGGCCAGCGGCGAAGCCATGCGCGGCATCATTGTCGATGGCGCGGGCATCGGCTCGGCCATGGCCGCCAACAAAGTACCCGGCATTCGGGCCGCCCTCTGTTACGACCGGGCGACGGCCCGCAACAGCCGTGAGCACAATCACGCGAACATTCTCACGCTGGGCGGACGGCTGCTGACCGCCACCCAAGCCGAGGACGTGGTGCGTACCTGGATTGACACGCCTTACGGCGGCGGCCGTCATCAGGCTCGCATCGACAAGATCTCTGAGCTCGAACGGCGGTTCAGCAAGTGAACACGAGTGAACTCGACCAGCTAGTCGCCGAAATTGGCGACGCCATCTTGGCCCGCGTCCAAGGCCAGGGCGGTAAGGTGGAAGGCCTCAACATTCCTGACTTGGTATGCCCCGGGTGTACGCAACGTTGCGCGCAAACCTGTCAGGCGAAAACCAAGGCCATCGTCTCCTGTGGTGCCGATCGCGTCTCAGCCAGCGCCAAGGTGACGCAAATCGATAGCGCATTGGCGCGCATGATTGACCACACGCTGCTGAAGCCCGATGCCACGAAGCCCGAGATCCTGAAGGTCTGCGCCGAAGCTCGCAAGTATGGCTTTGCCAGTGTCTGCATCAATCCTTATTGGGTGTCGACGGTGGCGGCGGAGCTGGCCGGCTCGCCGGTGAAGGTCTGTACCGTGATCGGCTTCCCGTTGGGTGCCAACACCACCGAAGTGAAGGTACACGAAACGGAAGTAGCTCTGCGGGCGGGGGCTCAAGAGATCGATATGGTGATGAACGTGGGCGCGCTGCGTTCGGGCGATTCCGAATCGGTAAAGCTCGATATCGCCGCTGTGGTCGCGGTAGCGCATCGCGCGGGTGCCATCGTCAAAGTGATTTTGGAAACCGCCTATCTCGACGACAACCAGAAAGCCACCGCGTGCGCCCTGGCCAAGCTGGCGCACGCGGATTTTGTCAAGACGTCGACGGGCTTTGGCCCTTCCGGTGCCACCGCCCACGACATCGCTTTGATGCGTTCCATCGTCGGCCCCGACATGGGGGTAAAGGCTTCGGGCGGAGTCCGCACGCTGCAAGATGTGCGGCAAATGGCCGCCGCCGGGGCGACTCGGATCGGGGCCAGTGCCAGTGTCAAGATCGTGAGTGCCGCAGGAGGAGCGCCGGCCAGTGGCGGACCAGGTTATTAAAGAGCGCGTGCGCTTTGAAGAACGCGCCGACCTGCTCGACTTCCTGCTCGAGATCTCCTCCGCCACTTCGCAGACGCTCGACCTCGACCGTTTACTACCCGAAGTTGCCACCATCATCAAGCAGGCCATACCGCACGACCTATTTGCCATCTTTCTCTACAGCGACCGGCAGAAGAGCCTCAGCCTGCGCCACGGCATTGGCCATCGCGAGGAGCTCGTCAAGAACCTGCGCCTCGGCTTAGGCGAAGGCATCGTCGGCACGGTCGCCGCCACCCGCCAGCCCTTGCTGGTGCGCGACGTGCACCAGGATCCGCGGTATCTTGCCAGCCTCGACGCGGTGCGCAGTGAGATGGCCGTCCCCATGATTGCCCGCGGCAAGCTGGTGGGCGTCATCGACCTGCAAGCCACCCGCGACAGCTTCCACTCCGAGAAGGACTTGGCCTTGCTGAGCGTCATTGCCGCGCGCGTGGCCTTCGCCATTGAAAATGCGCGCCTGCATCGACGCTTGCAACGGAACAACCAGACCCTGCGCACCCTGGCCGATCTGGCCCGCGAACTCTCCTCGCTGCTCGACCTCGATCAGCTGCTGGAGCGCCTGGCCGAGAGCATCAAGAAGCTGATCAACTACGACGCCTTCAGCATCATGTTGGTGAACGACCAGCAAACTGAGCTGCGCCATCGCTTCAGCAAGCGCTTCGATGAGCGGCTGAAGCTGGATCATATTCCGATGGGCAAAGGCGTCACCGGGGCGGCCGCGTTGGAGCGCACGGCCATGCGCGTGGCCGACACGCGCAGCGACCCGCGCTACATCCCCACCCATCCCGATATTCGCTCTGAACTGGCGGTGCCGTTGATTACGCAAGACCGGCTCATCGGCGTGATGGACTTGGAAAGCGAAGCGCTGGGCCATTTCACCGAGGAGCATGCCCGCCTGCTATCCCTGCTGGCCCCGCAGATAGCCGTCTCCGTATTAAACGCCCGTCTTTATGAGGAATTGGCGACGCGCGAGCACAGCATGGAGCAGGACCTGCGCGCCGCCCGGCGTCTGCAGCAAGTCCTATTGCCACGCGAACCGCCCAGCATTCCGCATTTGGACGTCGCTTTTCATGCGCGCGCCGCCCGTGAGATCTCTGGCGACATCTACGACTTCTTTGAACATGCCGGTGAGTACAGCATGTTTGCGTTCGGCGATTCCAGCGGCAAAGGTGCGGCGGCGGCCCTTTATGGCGCGCTGGTGACCGGCTTGCTGCGCTCGCTGGCACCCCGTCGCCGCGGCCCCGCCATGTTGATGCGGTCGATCAACGAGACACTGATGGAGCGCAAGGTGGACGCGCAGTTTGTCACCCTGCTGGTGGCGCTGTGGGACGGCCAGTCGCGCGAATTCATCATGGCCAATGCTGGGTCCACACCGCCGTTTGTCTGCCGCCAAGGCAAGGTGAAACGGCTCGATGTCAGCGGGGTGCCGCTCGGGCTGCTGGATCAGCAGGAGTACGAAGAGACCGTCTTTGCCACGTTGCCCGGAGATGTGATCCTGCTCGTCTCCGACGGTATTGAGGATCAGGTGAACCCCGCCGGAAAGCATTATGGCCAAGCGCGCCTGATGCGCTTTCTGCCTGGCTTGTGTGAGTTGACCGCGGCCGAAATTGTCAAAGCCATCGACACCGATGTCGACCAGTACCGCGATGGCGCCGCCGTGCAGGACGACCAAACCATCATTGTGATCAAGGTAAGTTAGCCTCTTGTTGAACCCTTTCGTCTACCAAAATCGTGACCTGCACTGCGACGGCGTGCCGCTTTCAGCCATCGCTTCCGAAGCCGGCACGCCGTTCTACGTCTACTCACAAAAAGCGATTCTGGCGCGTTATCGCGAATACGATGAAGCCTTCGGCGACCACCCGCACCAGGTCTGCTTCGCGGTGAAAGCCAACTCGAACTTAGCCGTGCTGGCGTTGCTCGCCCGCGCCGGGGCCGGCTTCGACTTAGTGTCCGGCGGCGAGCTTTACCGTGTCCTCGCCGCCGGCGGTGACCCCGCGCGCGTGGTCTTCTCGGGCGTAGGCAAAACCGACGAGGAGTTTGAGTACGGCTTGCGCATCGGCATCCATAGCTTCAACTGCGAGAGCCCGGCCGAGGTCGCGCGGCTCAGTGCGGTGGCCACGCGCATGAGGCTTACCGCGCGGGTCGGCTTGCGCGTCAACCCCGACGTCGACGCCTCCACGCATCCCTACATCTCGACGGGCTTGCGCGACAACAAATTCGGCATCGACATCGCCGAGGTGGAACAGGTTTATGCGGAAGCCTCGCGCCTGCCGGGCTTGACGGTGTCGGGCGTCAGCAGCCACATCGGCTCGCAGTTACTCGATGCCGGTCCGCTGGAGGAGGCGCTCGGCAAGATGCTGGCGCTCATCGCCCGCCTGCGCCACGCGTCGCTCACGGTGGATCACCTCGATATTGGTGGCGGTTTGGGCGTCGCCTACCAGTCTCACCAGACGCGGCCCCCGGTGGCCAGTTTCATTCACCAGGTGTGTGAGCGAACGGCTGGCCTCGGGCTTACCTTGATGACCGAACCCGGCCGTTCCATCGTGGCCGAGGCCGGCGCATTGGTGACGCGGGTTCTGTACCGCAAGCACAATGGGCCTAAGCAGTTTCTCATTGTCGATGCCGCCATGAATGACTTGATTCGCCCTGCGC
>JAYVRS010000065.1:0-8676 GCA_043776185.1 Bryobacteraceae bacterium
AACGCGGGAACGCCGGCCGATCTGGTGATCGGGCAGCGCGACTTGCAGACCACGGCCGCGCAGGGTCCGGAGTCCACAGGCACCCGGCTGGCCAGCGGCTTCAACACGCCGACCGGGGTGATCACCGATGCAGTGGGCAACCTTTATGTCGCCGACACGGGCAACAACCGCATTCTGCGGTTTCCGAAGCCCTTCGAGCAAAACGCCGAGTTACTGCAAGTGGACCTAGTGATCGGGCAGCGCAGCATCAACGAAAACCAACTCAATCAGGGTAACGGCGTCTCGGGCATGTCGGAGACTTCGCTGTTTCTGGCTCAGCCGTTCGGTTCGTTTCAACGCGGGTCGATGGCCTTCGACCTGCAGCGGAATCTGTGGGTGACCGACGCGCAGAATCATCGGGTACTGCGGTATCCAGTGGCCGCGTTGACGCGCGGAGGATTCGCCCCCGCAGCGGATCTGGTGTTGGGCGGGACGGAGTTCACCAGTTCGGTTGGGCGCAATACGTCCCCGTTTGTGGCGGACATCCAGACGCGCAAGGATTATTTGTGGGTCCCCACGGGGATTGGTTTCGACAGCCGCGGGCGCCTTTTTGTGCGCGACTGGGCACCGGGATTTTCACGGGTATTGGCCTGGGATGTCACTACGCCATTTTTTAATGGAAAAGCAGCGAATCGGATTGTCGGTATCCCATCGCTTCCCACCAATGGCCAAGCACTGCCACCGATTAATGAGTATGTGGCCGGCGGCTACAACCAGGGTACGGTGGATCAGGTGCGCCCTGGCTTATTCGTTTTTGGCACGAATCTGTATGTGCCTGACCTGAACAGCAATCGCATCCTGATATTTGACTCTTTCGACAATTGGCCCGCGGAAGCGACCCGGGTCTCGCCGCCGGCACGGAGCGTGATCGGACAGGATAGTTTCAATGTCGGCCGGGCGAATCGAAACGGCATTCCGGTGGGGAACAATGGTTTCTCCCAGCCTGGAGCGATCTGGGTGGGCGGGGCCGAAATGTTCGTCGCCGATACCCAAAACAACCGGGTCTTGGTAATGCCGGGGCGCGACTTTGCGTTCAACGCGGCCACGCGAGTGATTGGCCAAACCGGGTTTACCCAGAACGGGGCGAACTTGGTGGAAGGCAAGGAATTTTACTTTCTGGATGGGTTTACCGGGGATCGTCAAGCGGTGGGCGTTCAACTGGCGGGAACCTGCTTGGCCATCGACGGCGATCGCATGTACGTGGCAGATTCGCAGAATAATCGCGTATTGGGTTTTGCCGACGTGCGCCGCGTGAAGCCGCTGGACTCGGCCAATCTGGTGATTGGCCAAGCGGATCTGAGCGGAACGACCCCCAACGCCCCCGGTGGTGATTTTGGTTCTACTTCGGAGCGCGGTCTCAACGGACCTACTTGTGTGGCCACCGACAAGGACGGCAACCTCTGGGTGGCCGATACCGGCAATAGCCGTGTACTACGCTTTCCGCGGCCTTTCGACCAGACGGCGACGGGTTTGAGACTGCCGAATTTGGTTTTGGGGCAGAGTTCATTGACGAGCCGGAGCACGGATCCGACGTCGCGCACGATGCGGTCGCCGGCCGGACTGGCGTTCCTTTCCGATGGCAGCGTGCTGGTTTCGGACTATGCCCATAACCGGGTGCTGCGTTTCCGCAAGCCGGCCGGCGGCGACTTTCAGAACGGTCAAGCCGCGGATGGAGTGTTCGGCCAAGCCAATTTCACCGACAATGCCCCTGGCGTGACACTGAACCGGTTCCGCGCGCCCAAGAGCATCGCTACGGATAGTGAGGACCGCCTCTACGTGGCCGAGGTTCTGGGCAAACGCGTCCTGATGTTTAGCGAAGCCGGCTCGGCCGCCAGCAATGCTACGGCCCGGCAGGACATCAGCGGTCTCGGTGATCCTCAGGCGGTTTATGTCAATCCGCAAACGGGCGATATTTGGATCGCCGACACCAGCACTCAGCGCATCATTCGGGTGCTGCCCTTCAGTCAACTGCCCACCGGCACCATCAACACGGAGCAAGTAATTGGTTCGCCGTTTCCGTTAGCGATGGCGCTGGACCGTTTTGGCAACCTCATCACTGCCGATGTGGTGAATCGGGTGGCTTTCTACTATCCCAGCATCCGGGTCTTGAACTCGGCCCGCGACGCGCAGCGGACGCAAGTGGCTCCTCTCACCTACGCCGCCATTTATGGCGCCACCGGGGCCTTCGGCGAAGTGACGCGGCTCTTTACGGAGGAGCCCAACCCCATCCCGATGCCGAAAATCGTCGCCGACACCCGCGTGTTGGTGGGCGACCTCACGGCGCCTATTCACTTCGTTTCGCCGAGCCAGATTAACTTTATTGTGCCCAAGGACGCGCCGACGGCCGGAGTGGTCGACGTGATTGTGGAGCGGGTGAGCACGGGACAAGTGCTCGCCGCGGGCTTTGCCGAAATGGACGTCGTGGCACCGGCCGTTTTCGCTGGAGCGGGCGGACGTGGCCAAGCGGCGGTTTTGAACCAGGACAACAGCGTCAACTCGCCGTCCAACCCTGCGGCGCGGGGCACGATCATCACCATCTACGCGACTGGTTTAGGCGTCCTGCCCGGATCTCCCGCCGACGGCGTGCCGACCGCCGGAGCGGTGTTGACCACGGGAACTCTGCAGGTGATCATCGGAACGGGGATCGTACCGGCGGCCAACGTGAAGTACTCCGGTTTGGCACCGGGCTTGATTAGCGTTTGGCAGATCAACGTGGAGATTCCGGGGACAGTGCCTCCTGGCAACACCACGCCGCTCGGTATACGTTATCGCGATACGGCGGCCCAAGCGGGGCTGACGATCGCGGTGAAGCAATAGCGGTTTAGTCTAATTGGCAAGAAAGGGCGGAGCGCAGGCTCTGCCCTTTTTGGCTTTATTGGGGTAACTGCGCTTGCCACACGGGGCGGTTGAGGCGATAGGGTCCGACGGCCCGCCTTGGGTCGGTGGGCCTTTGTGCAGAGAGGTGTAGAATCAGCGTTATGAAATTCGTTTGGATGGCGATGGTGTCCTGGGGTTTGTCCGGCGCGGCTCTGGCGGGGGAAGCGGCGAAGGGTCAAGTGGTGCGGATCAAAGTGCATGGGGTGGGCTTGGAGGGCAACTTGTCGGGCGATTCGCCGGATCGCGATGTCACCGTTTACTTACCGCCCAGTTATCAGAAGAGCCCGAAGCGGCGTTATCCGGTCGTCTATCTACTGCATGGCTTCACCGATAGCGACGAGAAATGGATGGGCTTCAAGAAGCATTTCATCAACGTGCCGGAGGTGGCGGACAAAGCTTTAGCCGCGGGTGCCGCGCAGGAAATGATCGTGGTGATGCCGAACGCCTATACGCGTTTTGCAGGCAGTATGTACTCCAGCTCAGCCGTCATTGGGGATTGGGAAGGCTTTGTGGCGAATGAACTTGTGGCTTATGTCGACGGGCACTATCGCACGCTGGCCAAGCCGGAGAGCCGGGGGCTGGCGGGGCATTCGATGGGCGGCTACGGCACTTTGCGCATCGCCATGAAGCGGCCGGGCGTGTTTTCCAGCGTCTATGCGCTGAGCCCGTGTTGCCTGACGCCGCCGTCTGTAATTCCTGCGGGCGGCCCTTCCAAAGCTGAAGGCGTGAAGAGCTACGACGAGGTGGAGAAGGCCGATTTTGGAACCAAAGCCGCGCTGGCCTCGGCGGCGGCGTGGTCGCCGAATCCGAAGAACCCGCCGCTCTACATCGATCTACCGACGAAGGATGGGGTGCCGCAGCCGGCGGTGGCGGCGCGTTGGGCGGCCAATGCGCCGATCGCCATGGCGGATCAGTATGTGGGCAATCTGAAGCGGCTCAAAGCCATCGCCATCGATGTCGGCGAGCAGGACCGGCTGATTGCCGGCGCGCGGGAGCTGGTGCGAATCCTTCAAGACAATGGCGTCGCGCTCACGTTCGAGACCTATCCGGGCGACCACGTCAACCATGTCAGCGATCGCGTGGAGACCAAGATGTTCGCTTTCTTTACCCGGAACTTAGTCTTTGCGGGCAGCAAAGTTCGCGTAAGATAGCCATGATGAAGACATATTTACGCGACTGGGGCGTCAGCGGCCTCGTGATTCTGATGCTGAGCTTCAGCGCTTTTGCCAAGCTGAGCGGCCATCCGGAGGTGGGCAAAGTGATGACGGGGTTGCTGGGCTTTCCGGCGGGCACCATCGTTGGGATCGGCTGGTTGGAAGTTTTTTGCGTGCTGGTCTACGCCATTCCGCGGACGGCGGTGCTGGGGGCGGTGCTTTTGACGGGGTACCTGGGCGGGGCGATTGCGTCGCACGTCCGCGTGGGCGACGCCTTCCTTTCGCCGTTGATCGGCGGAGGACTGGTCTGGCTCGGGATGTACTTGCGCCACGAACGGGTGCGGGCGCTGCTGCCTATGGTTTCCGCTTCGCGCTGAAGGACTGGTAGAACTTTTCGAGCTTAGGCACCACCACCATCTGGCAATACGGCGCGCCGCCATTTTGCGCGAAGTACTCCTGATGCGAGGCGTCGGCCTCAAAGAAGCGCGTGGAAGCGGTGATGCTGGTGACGATGGGCAGCTTGAAGCTGGACGCCAGTTCCTGGATGACGGAACGGGCGGTGGCCACTTGGGCGGCCGTGTTGTAGAAGATCACGCTGCGGTATTGGGTGCCCACATCGGCGCCTTGGCTGTTGAGCGTGGTGGGGTCGTGGATGGAGAAGAAGATTTCGAGGAGTTCGCGAAAGGTGATCACGTCGGGGTCAAAGTGGATCTGCACCACTTCGGCGTGCCCGGTGTTGCCGCCGCAGACTTGCCGGTAGCTAGGCTGGTCCACGTGGCCACCCATGTAGCCCGATTCCACCGCTTCGACGCCCTTCACTTGGTCGAAGACGGCCTCCAAACACCAAAAACATCCGCCGCCCAAAGTCGCTAGTTCGCTGGTTGCCATCTTCTCTAGCATGCCCTACAAATGCGAAACGGGCGAGTCTTTTCGGTAAGGCTGGCGCATATTTCTTTACTTTTTAACGACTTAGGTCTTTTGGGTGTCAGCCGATCGCCTGCCAAATCGACCTCGACGTGATTCCCGCGCCGATCGCCCCAGATATTGCCCTCGAAATCCTGTCGCCGTCGGAAGGCGCGATGGACGTCCGGCGCAAGGTTCGCGACTACCTGGGGTCGGGCACGCGGGAGGTGTGGCTGCTCGATCATGCGAATGGGGAATTGTTGGTGCATAGCCCAACCGGCATTCGCGTGTTGCAAGGGACGGACGCTTTGACATCGCCCCTGCTGCCGGAACTCAGCGTCACCGTGGCGCGTCTCGTTGTCTAGATCCCTCATGCCGTCCTCCGCACGGTCACTACCGTGATGTCGTCGTTCTGGCCCCACGCCTTGGCAGCCTCCGCGATCTCGCGCGCCGGCTTCAGGGAAATCTCTCTCGCCCGCTCGAACCCGAACAACTCTCGCTGGGCGTTCTCCGCCTCAACGAGGCCATCCGAGATAAACGTGAACCGCTCGCCGGAAAGTACGGCCTCTTCGTAGGCGACTTCCGCCGCGAGCCCCAGCGGCAGGCCTCCTGCGATAGCCACTTCCTGGCCATCGCAGTAAGGCGGCAGATGGCCTGCGCTCGCGATCGTCACCTTGCCGTCAGGGTCAAATCGAGCGCAGCAGGCGGTGACGAAACCACCTCCGGTGCGTCCCAGCAGAGCTTGGTTGATCGTCGAGAGCACCGCCGCCGGAGACGCTGACTTGGCGCTGCCCGCCGCTCCCACCGCTACGGCCACCAGCATCGCGGCCTTCAGTCCTTTGCCGCTGACGTCGCCGACCACCACCAGCAACGCGCCGTCGGCTTCGGCGCGGGTCCAATAAAAGTCGCCGCCGACCTCGGACATCGGGAAGTAAGCGGCTTCGATGCCGAAGCCGGGGACGTTGACGTTTCCGGCGGGCAGCAGGAGTTCCTGCATTTCCGCGCCGGCGCGCATTTCCTGGGCCAGGCGCTCCTGTTCGCTCTGCACTCGCGCCGAGCGCCGGTTCAACACCATCGCCATCACACAGGCGAACAGCAGCGTTCCTGAACTCCGCGCGAGGAGTGCGAGGTGCTGCACGCCGGCTGCGTCCGCCAGCCATCGAGCCCCCAATCCGCTAGCCGAGACCGTGAAAATGGCGTTCCCCCCGATACCCAGCACGACCGCCGCGTGCATCCAGATCGTTTCTTCCCGCCGGGGGCTGCGCCGCGACAGGTCGACATAGACCACAAGGAGGAAGGTTGGCAGCAGCACACCCGATAGCGGCAGGATCCGGAGAGCCGTGGCCACGGTGGGCGCCAGCAACGGCAAGACCACATAGAGCAGCAGCAGCCCTTGTTGGAACCTTCGGACCCAGGTCGAGAGTTGGGCGCCCAAAAGATGGTGGAACAGCCGTTCCCAGCAATGGATCTGCAGAGCAAGCAACCCACAGAATGGGACAAGAATCTGACTGAGGGAAATGCCCTCCAGCATCCAGGTGGAGGAGGTCGCTGCCCGGGCTAACACCGCAACTATCAGATAGAGGCCACACCAGAAGTAATCCCGCGCGTCGCGCCGCCAAAGGGGGAGCAGCAGGAAGAAGAGACCGGCCATCGCCGTGGCGCTCATCATGGTGAGATGGACGACGCTCCGCCAGCGTACCTCGAGTGCCATCTGGCGTTGCTTTGCGGCGATGGCCTGTGACGTTCCAATCCAGGCGCCGCGGGCGGCGAGGAGAGGGGAAGGAACAGCAGCGTCTTTCCGGTTACGGATGGCGACGGTCAATTTTCGTGAGCCGGAGGGAACGGCGAAGGTCGAGGCGACCGGAAGCCAACCGTCCTCGCCGCCGAAACCACCCATCGGCCGACCGTTGACGAATACTTGATAGGAAGTGCCGAGCGGCGGCAGAAGGAGCGTGAGGGGCTCCTCCGTGTTTGGCAGTTAAACCTGGAAGCGAATCCAGGAGACGCCGAGGGAGATGGCGATCTCCTCGCCGGGCGCGCGGACCGTGAGCCAGGCCGAGTCGTCGAAATCCGGCGCGGCGAAGCGCGGATCGTCGCCAGGGCTGAACTTCCAGTTTCCATCGAGCGGCGCGAGTTGCGAGAAGCTGCGCACCTCGATGGGCTGCGCCTCGAGCGCCGTCAAGGCCAGCGCGAATAGGATGGCGATCTTCATGATTTCCTCCGCACCGTCACCACGGTGATGTCGTCGTTTTGGCCCCAGGCCTTTGCGGTGGCCATCTCGCCACTTGCGTTGCAGTGCGGTAAAATGTAGGCATGAAGAAAGTCGTGCGCATCTTTCACAGCTTTGAAGAAGCGGATGCCGCCGATGCTCTCTCGCGAAGCGAAATGAGCCCGCAAGAACGGGTCGAGATCTTTTTTGCGATCCGGGAAAGGGCAAACCCCAATGCCGCTCAGCAAGGACTTGCGCGAGTTTGTCGAGTGCTTGAACTCAAACGGAGTTGAGTATCTCGTGGTGGGAGCGCTCGCAGTGTCCTGGCATGGATACCCCCGATACTCTGCCGATATCGATTTCTTTATCGATGCCAGCCCAGCCAACGCTTCTCGCGTTCTCAGCGCCATCCAGCAGTTTGGCTTTGGAAGTCTGGGGCTGACGGTGCAAGATTTCACTACCCCGGCACGGGTAATCCAACTTGGGCACGAGCCGAATCGAATCGACCTGATGACTTCCATTTCGGGGGTGAGTTTCGACGATGCATGGCAAACCCGCGTAGATGGAGAACTGGACGGAATCCTGGTCCACTTCATCGGGCGCGACGCGCTGTTGCGCAACAAAGAGGCTTCGGGCCGAGGCAAAGACCGCATCGATGTCGAAGAGCTCCGCAAGCAAAATCCGAATTCGTAATTCACCCCAGCCTCCGCACCGTCACAACGGTGATGTCGTCGTTCTGGCCCCAGGCCTTGGCGGCTTGGGCGATCTCGTCTGCGGACCTCGTCGAGATCTCGCGGGTGCGGTCGAAGCCAAAGAGTTCGCGCTGGGCGTTCTCGGCTTCGACCACGCCGTCGGAGACCAGCGTCACAGAGGACCCGACCACTCGGGATTCAACGTACTCCACCGGCGTCACCACGCCCAGCGGCAGGCCGGATTCGACCCTTGCTTCCACGCCATCGCAGTAAGGTGCCGGATGGCCGGCACTGGCGATCGTAACCGTACCATCCACGTCGAACCGCGCGCAGCAGCAAGTCACGAAGCCGCCTCCACTGTGGCCCGTGAGGCCGTCATTCAAGGCGGCCAGGACCCCGGCGGGCGAGGCCGACTTTTCATTGCGCAAGATCCCCACCGCAACCGAGACCAGCATGGCGGCTTTTAAGCCTTTGCCGCTGACGTCGCCCACGACGACCATGAGCGAGCCGTCCGGATTCGTGCGCCGCCAGTGGAAGTCGCCTCCCACTTCTTGTGCCGGTTCGTAAACGGCTTGCACCTCGTAACCGCTTGTCTTGGCGTCGAACGCCGGCAGCAACAGTTGCTGCACCGTGCGCGCCGCCTCCAGTTCTCCGGCCAGGCGCTGCTTCTCGTGCCGGTCTGCGATCAGGCGGCGAAGTGTCAGAAGCGCCAGGATCACCGAAAAGAAAGCCATGGAGAACGAGGTGACGTTCCAGGAGTAACCGCCGAGATCGAGCGACGTCGGAAGCTGACGTGCGCCAA
>JAYVRS010000066.1:0-2616 GCA_043776185.1 Bryobacteraceae bacterium
TAGGCGGGTGCCGCATGGGTAGCAACCCGAAAACCAGTGTCGTGGATCGTAACTGCCGCACGCATGACGTTAGTAACTTGTATGTGGTGGACGGCAGCATTTTTCCTTCAGCGTCGGAGAAGAACCCTACGCATACCATGATGGCGCTGGCCGCCCGAACGGCTGACCATTTGGCCGATCGTTTGAAAAAAGGAGAACTCTAATGGCTGCCCGGCGCGAGACCCTCAAGATCATCGGCGCCATTGGTGCCACTTGCTCCTTTCCGGACAAGGGCAATGAGTTATATGGCCAACATCAGGAGGCTGGGCACGCCGCCCATGCTTCGGGCAAACAAGCCTCGACGGGCCCGCGTAAGTTCTTCACCGAAGCGGAATTTGCGCTGTTATCGACGGTGGCGGATCTGATCATTCCCGACACCGATACACCCGGCGCGGTGAAGGCGGGGGTTCCCGGCTACATCGACCTGGTGGTAGATGCCAATCCCGAGCATCGCCAGTTGATGCGCGAAGGGCTCGCCTGGCTAAGCTCGCAAGCTTTCATGGCGCTGGACCCTGCCCGGCAGGTGGCCCTGCTCACGCCGCTCTCTGAGGTGCTGGATAATGGCCGAGTCAAGACCGTGACGGAACGATTCTTCCGGCTAACCAAGAGCCTTACCTGTGACGGCTACTTCACGTCGCAAATAGGAATGAACGAGACACTAGGTTTCAAAGGCGGCAGTATGTTGGCTGCCTATCCTTCGTGCGAGATTCCCGAGCACTAGTATCTTAGCCTCGTCATCACAACGCACTAGTGCTTTGACCGCGTGATTTCTACCTTTCGTTCGTGGCCCGCTAACTAGCCCACGGCGTCAGCCGTGGGGCACGAGCAGTTTTGGAAAGCGGCCTAATTATACGCGCGCCACTAGTACCGCGACCGCTTGAAAATATCTCCAGTAGCTTGTCGCAGGATCCTGCGACAAGCCAGAGCACTCACTACATATAGGCGGGAACGGGGATTCCGAGAATGTCCAAAGTGCGGCGGAGTTGACGGGCGAAGAAGTCGGTCATCCACAGTAGTAATAGCTTCTTGTTTGGGTTCTGCTCGGTGAGAACGGGATAGTTCTCGTAGAAGGCGCTGAAGGACTGGGCTAACTGGAAGGCGAAGCGCGCCATATGGGCGGGCTCGCCGGAGGCGATGCTGCGGGCTAAGGCCGACTCCAGCTTGGAGACGGAGAGCGTTAGTTGCCAGAGGTTCTCGTCGGACAACTCACCAGCCATCGCAGCGATCTCGTCGTCGGTAAGCGCGGAGAAGTCCGGGAGCGCTTGGCCCTGGTCCACTAACTTCGTGAGAATGCGGCCGGCGCGGACGGCTGAGTACTGCACGTAGGGTCCGGTTTCGCCGGTAAAGCTGAGTGCTTCTTGTAAGTCAAAGGCGATCACCGTGTTCCGCGTGAACTTCAGCATGAAGTAACGCAATGCACCGATGGCGATCTGCGTGGAGATGGCCTCGCGTTCGGCCTCCGGAGCCTCGGCGTTGCGCGACCCCACCTCGGCACCGGCCGTATCGATCAATTGATTGAGTAAGTCATCCGCCTTGACGCCTAGCCCCTTGCGGCCCGATACTTCCACGTAAGCCTTCTGCTGGTCTTCTTCGGAGAGCGGGATGCCGAGTTCTACACAAGTACGGGGCGTCAAGGCCACCATCTCATAGGAGAAATGGATCGACTGTTCGGCTTGTTTCTCATAACCCAGTGCACGCAGGCCCGCGACGACGACGTCCTGTAAGTAAGACTGCCGAGAATCGATCACATTGTAGACCGTCTTACCGGCACCGTAGTGAAAGGTTTCCGGTTGCGGCACCGCTGTCGACACCATCACGCCGGGGAAGCCGGGGAATGGCTCGTAGAAAAAGTCTTTACCGAGTAAGCCGAACTTCCAAAGCTGATAGGCGATGTCCTTACCGACGTAAGTGACAATGCCATTGGAGCGCACAATCACCTTGCTATCATCAGCGTCATCTTCCTCGGCGCGCGCGGCACTGCGAAAGGCCGACGCGGGCATTACCCAGCAGCCCTTGTTCTTGCCCTCAGTTTCGAGAAAGAGCGCCTTCCGTTCCTTCAGTAACTCAAAGGCGCTGGCCCAGAATCGTAAGTGCAGAATTTCGCTCTCGCGCGGCAGAACATCATAACCAATGCCCAGGCGAGCCATGGTGCGCAGGTGGCATTTCACGATGGCATCGGCCACCAGGTGCCCGAGCTGCGAGACTTCGCCGGTACCCGCTTCGATGGCGTGCAGCACTTCGGCGCGCCAGGCGAGCGCCTCGGCATGGTCCTTGTAGTAACTCGAGGTTTTGGCGTAAAGGTCCCAACAATAATAGTCGAAGCGAGGGGCGGCGGCTAACGCCTGCACCTCGGCGAGCGTTTTTTGCTCAAGGAACTTGAACCCGACGACGACATCGGCCACTTGGACGCCCGTGTTGTCGATGTAGTTTTGCACCTCCACGGTTTCGCCACTGGCGCGCAACATGCGTACGAAGGTGTCCCCTAGAATGGCGTTGCGCAAATGCCCGATGTGCGCCGCCTTGTTGGGGTTGATGTTGGTGTGCTCGATGATGATCTTGCCGGTTTTGCTGGCGGCG
>JAYVRS010000067.1:0-8647 GCA_043776185.1 Bryobacteraceae bacterium
ATGATCCAACGTATGTGTCGAGTGGCTTCGGCCGCCCTGGTGTTGGTGGCCAGCGGATTCTCCGCTAGTCATCGCAACGGGCCCTTGCTTCTCGAAGACCAGACCGCTAACCTGAATGACTTCTACATCTTCCGGAGCTATGAGACCGGTCGCACCGACCGCGTCGTCATGAGCATGAGCGCTCAGGGCTTTCAAAACCCCGGCAACGGACCCAGCTATTACAAGTTTTCCGATAGCGTCCTTTACCGTTTCAACGTCAATAACTCCCGTGGTTTGGATGGTGCCCCTGACATCCAACTCGACTTCGTCTTCAAAACGACTTTGCGCGAGAACCCCACGTTCCTCTCTTACTTCGGCGTCATCGATTCCATCGATAGCCCGGGCATCTTGCTCTATCAAACCTACACCGTCGTGGTGCGGGATTTGAAGAAGGGCACGGCCGTCTTCTATGACAAAGACAAGAATGGTCATCTGCTTTCCGTCGCCCCGCCGAACCAAGGCCCCAAGGCTACGCCGAACTATGAGGCCAAGCTGGGTGCGCCGTCCGTGTTTGAGTTACCCAATGGCATGAAGGTCTTCGCGGGTCCCCGCGACGACGCATTCTATTTCGATAGCTCCGCCACGTTCGACTTCCTCAACTTCCGCGCTCCCGCCCCGGTTCTGGCCGGTGCGGCTGACCAGGGCCAAGGCGCGGCTTATCCTGCCGCTGCCGATGGCTTTGCCGGCTATAACATCAGCCTCATCGCCGTTGAAGTGCCGATCACGCAACTCACCGCCGATGGTGCGGTGCCCACCAGCCCCACGGCCCCCAACGCCAAGATTGCCGGATGGGCCTCCACCCTTCGCCAATTCGTGACGATTCGCCCCAGTCCCGCTGACCCCATGCACATCGGAGACTATGTGCAAATCGACCGCGTGGGCAACCCGCTCACCGTCGAGTTGCTCATCCCCCTGCCGATGAAGGATCGCTGGAACCGCAACGATCCGGTTAACGACATGCAGTTTGCGCCGTTCATCCGTGACCCGATTTTTGTCTCGGCGGTATTGAAGGGCGTGTTCGGCCTGAACACCGCTCCCGCGCCGCGCACCGACTTACTCGGCGTCTACGTGCCGGATATCACGCGTGTCGATCTCACCATCGCCCCGAATGGTCCTGGCGGCCCCGGCTATAGCCGGCTCGGTCCGCTGGGCGGCGACAATGCTGGTTGGCCCTTCGGCGGCCGCCGCATTGGCGACGATGTCGTCGACATCGGCCTCCGCGCCGCCGCCGGCGTGCTCGTCCCGGGCTTCGGTGCCGCTCCCAATAACCAATTGGGCGACGGTGTCAACTCAAACGACCTGCCGTATCTCACCCGCTTCCCCTTCCACGCTCCTCCGCATGCTGGCTTCTTACATAGCGGCATCGCAGGAACCAACGGACGCGGAACGCCTACCAACCCGTAACCCCTTTAAGTTGGGCGGGCCCCCCGGCCCGCCCCCTTTTTCCTCTTAAGGATCACCATCATGAAACTCATCACGTACTTTCTCACCGCCAGCACCTTACTCGCGCAAAGCGCCGAGCCCGATCGGCTCATGGCCGCCCTCAAAGATCGCACCATTGCCGACCAAATTTCGCGCATGAAGACTGACGATCGCATCAAAGCCTACGAAACCATGACTACCCATATGAAGGGTAACTTGCACTATCAGAACTTACTGGCCACCGCTTACATCCAGAAAATGCGCGAAACCGCGAACCCCGACTATCTCACCCGCGCCGCGGGCATTGTGGACGCCGTCATCAACGCCGACGGCGGTAACTACGAAGCTCTCCGCCTACGCAGTCAGATCGAGCTAGAACGTCATAATTTCGCTATCGTCGCTACCGTCTCCCGCACCCTTATTAAGCTTGCGCCCGACGATCCCTGGAATTGGGCCACCCTAGGCGATGCTCTCATGGAACTCGGCCAGTATGAACCTGCCGCCGACGCTTACCAAAAAATGATGTCCCTTCGGCCGGACTTGGCCAGCTACAACCGCGCGTCTTACTATCGCTTCGTGATGGGTGACGTCGAAGGCGCCATCGCCGTCATGAAGCAAGCTATCTCCTCCGGCAGCCGTTCCCCGGAAAATGTCGCTTGGTGCCTGGTTGACTTAGGAAATATCTATCTAAAAACCGGCCAAACCAATACTGCCGAATTCGCTTTTAACGCCGCCCTGAAAGTCTTCCCCGCCTATCACGCCGCCTATTACGGTTTGGGCCGCGTCCACGCCGCGCAAGCGAAATATCCCGCCGCCATCCAGGAATTGAAACAAGCCCAAGCTGCCGTCCCCATGGTCGAGTATCTCGCGGCACTCGAAGATACTTACGCCGCCGCCGGTCAAAAGGACGAGGCCAAGAATCAGCAGAAAATGATCGACACGATCGATCGCCTGGAAGTGGCCAATAACCAAGCGGCCAACCGTACCCTCGCCATGGTCTACGCCGACCACGACCGCAAACTCCCCCGTGCCTTGGAGCTTGCCCAAGCCGAGCTAAAAGTCCGCGGGGATATCTACACTTACGACGCCCTGGCCTGGGCGCTCTACAAGAATAATCAGCATGCCGAAGCCTGGGCCGCCGTCACTAAGGCTCTCCGTCTGGGCACTCCCGAGCCGGCGTTTCACTATCACGCCGGCATGATTGCCAAGGCGCTTGGCCACCACGCGGACGCCCGTAAGCATCTCGAAAAGGCCCTGGCTTTAAACCGTAAATTCGACCTGCGCCAAGCCGCCATGGCTGAGTCCGCCTTAGGCGAAATGAAGCTCACCGCCCAGGTTCAGGAGTAACTCATGAAATACACCCTGTTACTTCTCAGCACGGGGCTTCTAACCGCCGGCACCGAAGAAACGGTGGGCCGCATGCTGGATGAGAAGCTCAACTCGGCCCAACGCAACGACGCCTGTTACGCCTTGCGCGATCAACGCTCGCCTGAAATCAACACCGCCATGCGCCGTGTGCTTTCCAGCGAGATCGTGCGCTCCTGCGCGGCCCGCCACTTACGCGAAGCCGGCGCGGTCGACGAACTCAAGGATGCCCTTGCCGACGAAGATGCCGATGTCAAAATCGTGGCCATCCGCGAAATGGGCATCATGCGCCGCCCCGAGCTTATGCCTCTGCTTGCCGAAGCCGGGCTGCATGCCAACGCGCTAGTCGCCACCAACGCCGTCGACGCGCTAGCCCAATATCAGGACAAGGCGACCCTGCCCTACTTACTAACCATCGCCAAGGCCGGCCGTATGGCTGGTGCCACCGCGCTAGCCCGCGCCGCCGGCTTCGATGACCCCAGCGTCGTCCAAGTGGCCCGCCAGTATCTCGTCGGCAACGACGTCGCTGCCCAGGTCATCGCGATTAACGCTTTAGCCGCGCTCGGCGATACCTCCGACTTAAAGCAGCTCCGCCCCCTCGCCGCCCACGCCGAAGCTCTACCTTCCCAAGGCCGCGGCTTCGGTATGATGCCGTCCATCGACCTAGGCAAGGTCGCCAAAAATGCCATCCGCCAAATCGAAGCTCGCTCCACGCCCCCGAAGCACTAACCCTCAACCGCGCAGCGTGATCACTGTATAAACCGCCCGCGTCGACCCCACGTTGCGCCATCCATGCTCTTCGTTGGACGCGACATAAGCCACAGAACCGGGGCCTAGCTTTTCAACGACACCCTTGATGGTGATCTCCATCGTGCCTTCGCGCACAAGCATCAACTCCTCATGAATATGACTGTGGGGCGGATGCGGAGCGAGGCCGGCACCTAACTCGGACTCATGAATCTCAATGCGAAAGCCGGTATGAGTCTTGCCGTCGAGGATGGCACGGGACTTATTGGGACCCGTGCCGCTGGTCTTCACGGGCAAATCTTCGTAGCGATACATCCTGGAAGGCAAGGCGGCGGGCCCTTGCGCCAGACCGGGCACGTTTAGCGCGGCCAGCAGCAGGCCGATATCTCGTCGGGAAGTGGTCATAGAATCTCCTCGGGAGAAGTATAGCCCTTTGGGGGATCGCAGTCGGGCGCAATCCGTGATTTGATTAAAGATGTGTTACTTGCAATCATCGTTGCTACCGCGCTGGCGGCCGAAGGACCCTTTGCCGTTGGGCAAGCTTTCTTGCAGCAGCATTGCGCGAAGTGTCATCAGTCACCAGTGGGTGGCTTTGCTCTCAAACAGGTGAACTCGCCAGAGAGCTTTCGCACGGCGTCTCACAAGTGGACGTCGCTCGCCAACCGGGTGCGCAATGGCGAGATGCCTCCCATGGGGTCGCCGGCCCCGACGCTCGAAGCGCGGGAGAGCTTTACGAAATGGGTAGACCAGACGGTTCATGCCGAGGTGTGCGGCACCGGTCCCGTGCAAGCCAGCCGTGCGCCGATCCGGCGGTTGAATCGCGACGAGTATACGGCAACGCTGCGTGATCTGCTGGACATGCACATGGACATTGGCGCGTCGTTGCCGATCGACGGCGCGGGCGGTGAGGGCTTCGACAATGCGGCCGAGACGCTGTTTCTGTCGCCTTTGCATGCGGAAAAGTACCTGTCGGCCGCCAAGTTTGCCATGGACTTTGCGGGGCGCGAATTCAAGTCGCGCTACAAGATCCTGGTGGCGAAGCCCGGGCCGGGTGTTTCGCCGCCACAGGCTGCGCGTCGCATTTTTGAGAATTTCCTACCGCGAGCGTTTCGCCGCCCGGTGACCGAAGGGGACGTCCTGCCCTATCTGGCACTCTTCGAGGCCGCTCAGAAACAGGGGCAGCCGTTTGAGCCGGCGATCTTCTTTTCGCTGCGAGGCGCTTTAGTCTCGCCGCTGTTTCTGTTCCGCACGGAAACGCAGAATTCTGGCCAGGAGGCCAGGCTGGTCGACCAGTATGCGATGGCGTCGCGCCTCTCCTATTTCTTGTGGGGTACGATGCCGGACGACTTGCTGACCGACTTGGCTGCGGCGGGCAAGCTGCAGGATCCCGCCGTGCTCAAGAAACTGATCGGGCTGATGCTGCGCAACGACCGCTCGCTCGAATTCTCGCGCCGCTTCATTGAGCAGTGGCTGCACACGCGCGACATTATGGGCGACAAGTCGCCGGACCCCAAGTTGTTCGCGGCCTACGCCGGTGACGAGGATTTGCGCAGCGACATTCGCCTGCAGCCCGTGCTCTTCTTTCGCGAACTGATGGTGCGCAACCTATCGCTTCTGAACCTGATCGACTCCGACCACACCATCAGTACGAGACATTTGAACAAGCTTTACGACGTAAAGATGCCCTTGAACCAAAATGCGAACACGCAGCCGCAGTGGGTGGCCGTGCCCGAAGGCAGCCGGCGCGGCGGCTTGCTGGGCATGGGGGCGGTGTTGACGGTGTCGTCTTATCCGTATCGCACCAGCCCGGTGTTGCGCGGCGCGTGGATTCTCGATTCGCTACTGGGCACGCCGCCGCCGCCCCCTCCTCCAGGCGTTCCGGCACTCGAAGCCGACAAGCCCGGTGAGCCAGCGAAGACGGTGCGGGCGCGGTTAACCCAACATCGGGCGAGCGCGCAGTGCGCCAGTTGCCACAGCCGGATTGACCCGTTGGGCTTTGCGCTCGAGAACTACGACGTGCTCGGCCGGTGGCGCGATGCGGAGGCCGGCGTGCCAGTGGATACCTCCGGCGAGTTGTCTGATGGGACCCCCGTGAATGGGCCGGACGCTTTGCGCAAAGTGCTACTGGAGCGCAAGGATCTCGTCATTCGCAACCTCGCCAATCGCCTGCTGGGTTACGCCTTGGGCCGTGGCCTAACGCTGGCTGATTCTTGCGCGGTGGATGCCATCGTCGCCCAGGTGCGGGAGAATGGTTACCAGGCGCAAGCGTTGATTGAAGCGATTGTGACGAGCGTGCCGTTCCGTTATCAATCTGGATTTAAGGACACCAAAAAGCCATGAGTAGTTTTTCCCGGCGAACTTTGTTACGCGGCGCGGGAGCCACGTTGGGCTTGCCATGGCTCGAAGTAATGGCCGCCCCCTCCGCCCCCCTTTCCGCATCCGTGCCGCCGGTGCGATTGGCCGCACTGTATATGCCGAATGGGGTGAATGTAGACCATTGGACGCCCAAGGAATCCGGGCGTGGATTCGCGTTGACGCCGACGCTCGAGCCACTCGCCCCGTTCAAAAACCAACTGAACGTATTTAGCAATTTCTGGAACGCCAACAGCAAGGGCGGCGATGGCCATTATGTGAAGGAAGCCGCGATCCTCACCTGCGCCACCATCAAGAAGACGCCTGGCGCGGATATCGCGAATGGCATTTCCCTGGATCAACAGGCGGCGTTGAAGGTGCAGATGCACACGCCGCTGCCGTCGCTGGAACTGGGCGTCACGCCGGTGGCCATTGGCGTGGATGCTGTGGTGGGCTACACCCGCGTTTATGGTTCGCACATTGCGTGGAGCAACGCGACGACGCCGTTGGCGCGCGAGATCAATCCGCGCTCCGTGTATGAGCGCTTGTTTGGCGCGGCGAATGGTCTCGAAGCCAATGCCGCTAAGTTGGATACGCTGTTGCTCGACCGCGTGTTGGGCGACGCCAAGCGATTACGGGGCGAGGTGGGCTTGGCTGATCGGTTGCGGCTCGACGAGTATCTGTCGGTGATGCGGTCTTTGGAAGAGCGCGTGCAGCGCTCCAGCGCCGGTGGCGCGAAGGCTTGGAAGGCGCGCGTGCCGATTGACCCCAAGGGTGCCCCCACTGATCGCCCGAAGGACCATCCAGAGCATGTGCGCCTGATGCTGGACATGATGGCCGTGGCCTTTCAAAGCGACACGACTAGGGTAAGTACGTTTATGTTCGGCAACGCCGTCAGCAACGTCAGCTTTCGTTGGCTGGAGGGCGTCAGCGCCGGCCATCACGACGTTTCGCACCATCAGAAAGACGCCGATAAACTACGGCAGTATCAGTTGATCAATCGCTGGCACGTGGAGCAATACGCTTACTTACTGAAGCGCTTGAGCGAGATGAAAGAGGGCGAGTCGACGGTGCTCGACAACTCGATGATCCTGTTTGCGTCCGCGTTGAGCGACGGCAATAGCCACAATCCGCATAAGCTGCCGATTCTGGTGAGCGGCGGCGCGGGCGGGCGTCTGGAGACCGGCCAGCATTTTGTCATGGGCGACGACGCGCCGCTGGCCAATCTCTATGTGTCAATGCTGGATGCGTTTGGCGCTCCCGTGGAGCGCTTTGCCGATAGCACCGGTCCGGTGGCCGGGCTGGTGAAATCGTGACCTGGGTACTCTTAGCCCTGGCGGCCGATTTGGCGGCCGGTTTATCTGGAATCTGGACCGGACAGGTGACCACGCGCGGCGGCACGCAGGACGTGACGATCAAGCTGGAGCAGCGCGGCACCAATCCTCACGGTGCCAGGGTGACCGGCAAACTGTACGATGACCGGGGCAGTTCGCCGATCAGCGAAGGGCGAACTGTGGGCGATGTCGTCATATTTGTCGTTTCGGTGCAGGAGCAGAGCGGCAATCAGATTAATGACACGCGGCTGCGGTTTACGGGTACCTTGCGGGACGGAGTGCTGGAGTTGGCGCGGGATCGGGAGGGTTCGACCATCGCCGGCAATAGTGGCGGGGTGTTTCAGCGGTCGTCGGCCAAGCAACTGTTGAAACTGAAGAGGATGTACTAAGGCCCTTGGCGTGCATTAGGAATTCGGTCTAGACTCAAAGTACTACGACGTAGGCAAAAATTGCCGGGACAATTCAGGTAATCTTGAGCACGGTGGAGGTCGATATATGGAGCGTATGCATGATAGGCGCACTAAACCCCGAATGCTTTGTGCGGACTTGGTAGAAATCAAATACCAGAGCCAAACGGGCGGCGAAGAGAAGATCACGGCGAACCTGGAGGATATTTCTTCCAATGGAGTTTGCCTGCAGACCGAAGAGGCGTTGCCGATCGGCACGCGGCTCGAGATTCAGCACAGCCGGGGGCAATTCTCCGGCGAAGTGCGGTACTGCAAGTTCTGCGAGCCGGTGGGCTACTTTCTGGGTATTGAGTTTGTGGGTGATTGCCTGTGGACGCAGAAGCAGTACAAGCCGATGCACATGCTCGATCCGCGGCGACTGGTGCAACGCAGTGTAGCGCGCGCCAACAAGAGCGTCGCCGTTTAAGCGGTTCCGGCAATACGCTGAGAGCGCCCTGCCGTAGCGACTAGTAGTTTTGGGTTATTGGCCCCGCCACAGCCGCCGTGGTAATTTCTGAGGGTTGACACAGCGCCACGTTATTTCCGTTTCAGCCGCCAAAGCCCTCGCCGGCATTCTGCTTTATGTGCAGCCTGGCGCGGGCCAAGGTTGAGTGGCCGCACGTCAAGGCACGCCCGGGTTAGGCGCGCTAGCATTAGCCACTTGTGGTCGCGACGAACATAAGCATCCGCGCTTGTGGACCGTGGGTGCAGGTTACCGGTACCAGCCTTCGTTCCGGCATTTCATCGGCACCGTTGAGCAGAAGCAGCGTGAGGTGCTGGGAAACCAGATCCAGAACATCTTCCACTTAGTGGACTTCAGCATTGAGCGCCAATTGACTCCGCGCTTCAGCGTCGGCGGCAGCGTGCCGGTGCTCTTCGCGCATCGCAATCAGCTCTACAACCCCCGGGGCAAATTTGTGGTGAATAGTATTGGCGATATTG
>JAYVRS010000068.1:0-2610 GCA_043776185.1 Bryobacteraceae bacterium
GCCAGTGACGGCCGGCATTTGGGCCCGAAGCGGCAGCGCCAGGAGAAGAACCAGAAATCGAACACTCATGACAAAAAGTATATCGACGCTGCCGCTAAACTAGAAGCTATGTCTCTGGCCACCAGCGCGTTCGTTGAACAACACCGTGAGCGACTGCTCAACGAACTGAAGGACTTCATCCGCATCCCGAGCGTCTCCACCCTCCCCGAACATCAGGGCGACATTGTGCGTTGCGCGCAGTTCGTGGCTGACGCCCTACGAAAAGCCGGGCTCGAACATGTCGAAATCATTCCCACGGCCGGCCATCCGCTCGTCTATGCCGACTGGCTGCACGCCCCCGGCCAGCCCACCGTGCTTTGCTACGGCCACTATGACGTGCAGCCGCCCGACCCTTTGGAGCTCTGGGTGACGCCGCCGTTTGAGCCCACCGAGCGCGATGGCAACCTTTACGCGCGCGGTGCCGTGGACGACAAAGGGCAGATGTACATGCACATCAAGGCCATCGAAGCCTTGTTTGCCGTGCATGGCAAGCTGCCCGTAAACGTGAAGTTTTTGATCGAGGGCGAAGAAGAGATCGGCGGCAAGTCGATCGCCAAATTCGTTACGGAAAATCAGACGCGCCTGAAGGCGGATGTCGCGCTGGTGTCCGATACGGCGCTTTATGCGGAGGGCATGCCCACACTCTGTATTGGTCTGCGCGGTTTGATTTATATGGAAGTTGAGGCGAAGGGTCCGTCGCGCGATCTGCACTCCGGGTTGTATGGCGGCGCGGCCCCCAATGCCGTCTTTGGCTTAGTGGAGTTACTCAGCAAGTTGAAGAATGCCGATGGCGTGATTCAAGTGCCCGGCATCTACGACGACGTCGCACCGCCCGCCGAAGCCGAGCGAACCAGTTGGCGGCAGCTTCCGTTTTCCGAAAGCGAGATGCTGGCGAAAGAAGTGGGCTCCACGGCGCTCACCGGCGAACCCGGTTATAGCGTCTTTGAACGCACCTGGGCCCGGCCCACGCTCGAAGTACATGGCATCGCCGGTGGCTTCACCGGGGCTGGTGCCAAGACCGTGATTCCGGCCACCGCCACAACCAAAGTGAGCATTCGGTTAGTGCCCAATCAGGACCCCGAAAAGGTGATCGCGGCGTTTCAAGCGGCCGTGGCCGCGGCGACTCCGCGCGGCATCGAGACCAAGGTAACGGTGCTGAGTTATGGGCCCGGGCTGATGGTGAATCCAGACCATCCGGCGATCCACGTGGCGGCCGAGGCGTTCGCGGAGATGATGGGCCGCCCGACGGTGTTCACGCGGTCCGGCGGATCGATTCCGATTGTGGGCGACTTTGCCCAACACCTGGGCATTCCGACGATTCTGATGGGGCTGGGCTTGCCCGACGATGGTTTGCATTCGCCCAACGAGAAGTTTTGCATCGCCAACTTCTACCTGGGGATCGAGACCGTGGCGCTCTTTCTGGAAAAGTATGGGGAAGGGTCGAGTTGAAGCCAACGGCTCCATCCATCCCGGCTATCGCAGCCGTTGCGCCCGATGCCGTCCCTCAAAGGCCGGCGGCGGAGACCATGTTCCGCTCGGCGGGAGTGGCGTCGATGGCCGTGCTGTTGAGCCGCATCACCGGGCTGCTGCGCGAGATTTTGATGGCGCGTTACTTTGGCGCGTCGATGGCTTACGACGCCTACACGCTGGGCTTTCGCATCCCAAACCTGACTCGCGATTTGTTTGCCGAAGGTGCGCTCTCGAGTGCCTTCGTCCCGGTGTTTACGCAGCGGCTGGCCCAAGATACCCGCGAATCGGCCATGCGTCTCGCTAATCTGGTGGCCACCACGCTGGCCTTGGTGGTGGGCCTATTGTGCATCCTGGGGATCGTGTTTGCGTCACCCCTGGTGGATGGCTTAGCCAACGGATTCAGCAGTACCCCCGGCAAGCAAGAATTGGCCGTACGGCTGACCCGGATTATGTTTCCCTTCCTGCTAGTGGTGGCCTTGGCCGCCCAAGCCATGGGCGTGTTGAACGCGCTGGGACAGTTCGCCGTACCGGCGCTATCGTCGTCAGCCTTCAACCTGGGCTCGGTGGGCGCTGGATTGCTGCTCGGCCGCTGGATGGGCGACTGGCTCGGCATTTCTCCCATCGAAGGTATGGCCTGGGGCGTGGTGTTCGGCGGCTGTCTACAACTCGCCTGGCAGATGCCCAGCCTGTATCGCGCCGGCTACCGCTTCCGGCCGGAGCTCGACTTCACAGACCCTGGTGTCCGCCGCATTCTGAGCCTGATGGGCCCGGCGATTCTGGGTAACGCCGCCGTCCAGATTAACGTGATGGTGAACACCAACTTCGCCTCACAGCTGCACGATCCACTGCGCGGAGCCGACGGGGCCGTCAGTTGGCTCAGCTATGCGTTTCGTTTCATGCAACTGCCGCTGGGCGTGTTTGGCGTGGCGATCGCCTCGGCCACGTTGCCCACCATCAGCCGGCACGCAATAGCCGCGGACTTCGACGATCTGCGCCGCACGCTGTCCCGTTCCGTGGGGATGGTGTTCCTGCTGACGATCCCTTCGTCGGTGGGGCTTAGCCTGCTGGGCGAAAGCATGATCGGGGCCATCTACCAGGGCG
>JAYVRS010000069.1:0-2608 GCA_043776185.1 Bryobacteraceae bacterium
GTGATGATCGGCGTGGGCGACGCCAAGTTCAAAGCGACCGGCAAGACGATTCTGTTCGCGGGGTTCCTGCGCGCGTATGTGGAAGGCTCGGACGACCCGGAAGCCGACTTGGCCGAGCAAGAGAAGATCTTGCCGATGATGGCCGAAGGCGAAGCGATGCGCATTGCGTCCGTGGACGCCATTGAGCGCAGCACGCAACCGCCCGCGCGCTACACGGAAGGCAGTCTCATCAAAGAAATGGAGCGCTTGGGCATTGGGCGGCCGAGCACCTGGGCGACGATCGTGGAGTTGGTGCTAAATCGCGAGTATGCCTTCAAGAAGGGCACGGCGCTGGTGCCTACGTTTACGGCGATGGCCGTGGTGAATTTGCTCGAGAAGAACTTCGAAACGCTCTTGGACTTCGACTTTACGGCGCGCCTCGAAGACGACTTGGACGCGATTTCGCGCGGCGAACAGAGCAACCAGGCGTATTTGAACCAGTTCTACAAAGGCGACGAGCATCCGGGCTTGAAAGAGCTGGTGCAACTGGGCGAGAAGAATGTCGATCCCCGCGAGGTCTGCGGATTACCGCTGGGCGTGGGCGAAGATGGCAAGGCTTACGAGGTGCGCATTGGGCGCTACGGGCCGTTCCTTTCGGACGGCGAGCGGCGGACCTCGGTGCCAGAGGGCATTGCTCCCGATGAGATGACGATTGAGGCGGCCATGGAGCTGCTGTCGCGCAACAACAAGGAAGCGCAGAGCCTGGGTGGCGATCCAGAGACCGGGCTGCCGGTTTATTTGAAGACGGGGCCTTATGGGCCGTACGTGCAATTGGGCGATCCGATTGAGGGCGAAAAGAAGAAGCCCAAGATGGCCTCGCTGCTGCCGGGTATGAGCGAGAGCACGCTGACGTTGGCCGACGCCGTGAAGCTGCTGACGCTGCCGAGGAACCTGGGCAAGCATCCGGAGACGGGCCACGTGGTGGTGGTTTCGAATGGCCGCTTTGGGCCCTATGTGAAGTGTCATGAAGACACCCGCTCCGTGCCGTTGGCTGAGCTATCGCCGCTCGATATGACCTTTGAGGATGCGCTGCGGTTGCTGTCGCAGCCAAAGGCCCGGGGGCGGCAGGCGGGCGTGGCAACCAGCTTGCGCACGATGGGCGCGCACCCGACGTCGGGCAAGGAGCTTTCGATCAAGGCGGGGCGTTATGGTCCGTATGTTTCGGACGGCGAAGTGAATGCGTCGTTGCCGAAGGGCCGAGCCGCCGAAGGCTTGACGATGGAAGAGGCGGTGGAATTGTTGGCGGCGCGCGCGGCGAAGATTTTGGAAGAGGGCGGCGTGCCGGCGAAGAAGAAACGGACGGCGGGCCGGGCGGCTCCGAAGAAATCGGCGGGCAAGAAGAAGACGGCGGTTGAGGTGGAAGTGGAAGTTTAAGGGAAGCTGTGAATCCCCAGGAAGCTCCAGTTCCCTGCCCGCGTTGCTCCGGCGGGCAGATCGTGCAGCGAACGTCAGCCGAGGCCAGGACGTTCTACGCCTGCAACCAATGGCCACGGTGTAAGTTCACGTCGTCATATAAGCCGCTGTTGGGTAAGTGTCCGGAATGCAGTAGCCCTTATTTGGTCGAGCGACAAATCAAGTCGCGGCATTGGGTGGAGTGCCCGAATAAGGATTGCGGTTGGCGGCCGCCGGTGAACGCAATTTAGGACTGTTTTTCCTAGCGGAGGCCGACGCGCCAGAGGCGGGGGGGACCGATCTGGGCGGGGGGTAATCCTGATCCTGTCTCCAACTGAGGGCGGCGGCCCGCCATGCAACTTGTGTAGATTAACCTGATCATCTTCCGGAATTACTGAGAGCACCTCGGCTGAACCCTTACCATTACCGAACCACTCCAGTCTGGTGCCCTCTAGTGTCTCGTCGAGCCTATCCGCATCCTCAGGCTCGACAATCACTTTGTAGGCGGATCCATCTTGGCGAACCGAACGTACAACGAACGCATAAACCTTGGGGTGCGCTCGCCGCTCTTGAGCGATGCCATCCTGAATCTCGACCATTGACATATCGAGATACTAGCACTCACCAAGGTCGCCTATGGTCCCGGGAAAAGGGCGGGGAAAGTGCCCGGTACTGGGAATGCCCGGGAAAGGCCTTTCCCCAATCACCCGGACCCCATCCCATTGAGCCCCTCGGCGGTGCCATCTTAGGAATCACTGTGAAGCACGAGGTCCTTCGGGACCCTGTGCAGTTTGCTCAGTCAGGCTTACATCGATCTCGATGAGCGGGACTCAAGAGCATTCTGCCGGTCTGTTTAAGATACGCGAATCACCTGCCCAAGCTGGATCGAATCGAGTACCCGCAAGGCTTCCGGTACCAACGGCCGCAAGTCGCGGAGCCGGTTCGTCGGGGCGCAGAGGACGACAATAGAGATTCGCCGGATATTGAGGTTTTGCTGGAACGGAATCTCCTGATCGGCGGTAATCATGACCTCGAAGCCCGCAGCTTCCGCGGCGGCCAACAACGCACCGTTCTTCAGGCCGGCGAATCCGGCGTAGGCGGCGGTTTGAGAGTCGTGGGCACCGAGCAGTAGCCGAAGCCGTTGGTCAACGCACTCGTCAATCAAGATTCTCATCAG